>JAUWBX010000516.1 GCA_030609625.1 Phycisphaerae bacterium | reverse complement strand
AAAATCCTGCCGGTGTTTATCTTCGTGCTCCCGGGACTGATTTGCCTTGGACTAATCAACCAGGGCAAACTGCCCGATACCCTGGAGCACTCAAAACACACGTACTCATTTATGATAAATCATTTATTGCCCGTTGGGCTCAAAGGCGTGGTTGCCGCGGCACTGCTGGCAGCACTAATGAGTACCGTATCCGGGGCTTTGAACTCTATTGCTACACTGTTTAGCTATGACATTTACAAACGATGGCGTCCCCAGACCTCCGACAGGACTTTAGTAATCGTAGGACGGATAGTTACGTTCGTCGCTATGATTGCCGCCATAATATGGTCACCGTACATAAGCCATTACCCAAGCATCTTCCAGGGAATTATCGCAATAATCTGTTACATTTCTCCACCCATTACAGTTGTATTTGTCTTTGGCGTGTTCTGGCGACGAGCCAGCGGCAAGGCGGCCTTTACTACGTTATGGCTCGGCTCAGCTATGGGACTGATTGTCTTTTTGCTCGATTGGTTCAAGGACAAAGACTGGCTAAAGCAATATATCGAATGGAATGTTCCATCAATGATGGCAACCTTTTATTTAGCTGTGCTGTGCTCTGCAGTGCTGATTATTGTATCGCTGCTTAAACCTCATAAACATACCGTCGAAAGCGAAAAATTAGTGTGGGCCAATCCGATGCAGGCCCTGCATGACAAAGGCTGGAGCGGCATTGGCAATTATAAATTCCTGACTGTTTTACTTTTCGTTACAATGGTTGTGTTGTATGTGATATTCAGTATAAAACCAATTTAGAGGAGAATGCTGAAATGAGAAATCCTAACAAGTTTATTGTGCTTACCGCAGCATTGTTGGCCCTTTGTTTTCTATTTGCCGGCTGCGCACAGCAAAAGGTAACACGCTACGGCAGCGTCATCGGGCTTAAACCGGAAAAGCTTGAAGAATATAAGGAGCTGCACGCAAATGTCTGGCCGGGCGTACTGAAAAAGATAAAGGAATGCAATATCCGCAACTATTCGATTTACCTCGGCGAATTGGAAGAGGACAAATACTACCTGTTCGGCTACTTCGAATATACCGGCGACGACTTCAAGGGCGATATGGCCAAAATGGCTGCCGATGCCACAACTCAGAAATGGTGGACGTTCTGCGAGCCTTGCCAGAGTCCAATACCAACCCGAAAAGAAGGCGAATGGTGGGCCAATATGGAAGAAGTGTTTTACTGCGATTAACTCATTGAAAGAATTGAGAATCCCGATTTATCGGGACTGACCGACCTGCACGCCGGCAGGCGAGTTTTCTATGTCATTCTCCCAACAGGAATTATTTGTAGAAGCTGGTTTTATCAGAGCTATCCTGTATAATATCTTGCGTGTTGTCAAAAAATAACAGATTCAAGAAAAAAAGTGGATTCTTTTTGACCGGCCTTATATACTGGCCGGGAATCTGTGGAAAAGTAGAACCTATATGATGAACAATGTTCAAGCATAACTGTAAATGAAGGAGGTAACTCATGAATCTTCGAATGAAACGTCGTACATTTCTTAAGCAAAGCACAGTGGCCGGAGCGGGACTCGTGGTCCTCAAGTCCGGTATCCTCAAGGCCGGCAATTCGCCGAACGAAAAACTCAATATCGCTGTCATCGGCTGTGGTGGCCAAGGGCGTGCCAACATGAACAACGTCAAGAGCGAGAACATCGTGGCCCTATGCGATTTAAGCGGGAAGAACCTCGCCGCGGCTGCCAAACAGTTTCCCAGAGCTAAGACATATATTGACTGGCGCAGGTGCCTTGAGCAGAAGGACATCGACGCCGTCGTCTGCTCGACGA
>JAUWBX010000252.1 GCA_030609625.1 Phycisphaerae bacterium | reverse complement strand
GGGACCATCGTCGCCAATAATCCTGGGTTTGCAAAGGTCAAGCCTGGCGCCGGGCCGCGACACTTTGCCTTCTGCCCGAACGGGAAGTACGCTTACGTAATCAACGAACTCGATTGTACTATGACCGCCTTTGCCTACGAGTCGGCTTCGGGCGCTCTAACGGAGATACAGACCGTTATGACGCTTCCGAAAGAGTTCCGTGGGTCAAATTCGTGCGCTGAGGTACGCGTGCACCCGAGCGGGAAGTTTCTCTATGGTTCGAACCGGGGGCACGACAGCATCGTGGTCTATCGGGTCGACTTGGCCAAAGGGACACTGACTTTCGTCGAGCATGAGAGGGCCGATATCAAAACGCCGCGGAACTTCAACATCGACCCGACGGGCAAGTTCTGCCTCGTCGCCAACCAGGGCAAGGACAGTGTCGTCGTCTTCCGTGTCAACCAGGAAACCGGTGCACTTGAGCGGACGGGGCATAAGATTTCCGTCGCCAGGCCGGTCTGTGTCCGGTTTCTACGACCAGGTCGTGACGTTTCTGAATGAGAGGCTGAATTTGCCTTGACGCGTTGGTTGAGATTGTCACGCGGCTTCTACTACTCTGCGAAGCAGGGCTTCGCTGCGAAGTACGAGGCTGCTCGCAATGACGGTAATTTAGTTCATAGTTCTTAGTTCGTAGTTCATCGATGAACTATCAACAATGAACAATGAACTCAACAAATTTTCGTGGATTTTAGGTTTTATTAGTGAAAGGGGAAATTATGAAAATAGTTCGACAAATTGGTTCGTTAGCGTTTGTCTTGGGTATCTTCACTGTAGTCTTTGCCGGGGTTCCGTGGTACGTCATCGTTCCCGATCCGAATGTTCCGGTCGTGCCCTGGTGGCTCCAGATAGCCGTGTTCTGCCTTCTGGGCGGTATCCTTGTGGTCCTGGTGACAGTGGCTATCGAACAAAGGAAAATCAAAACATCCGCAGAGGCGCCACTGCCTTCTGAATCTGAGAGCACGGTTTTGCTGTTGAATTCCACAGAAATACCAGGCCGCCAGGCACGTGAGATTCTCGGTCTCGTCCAGGGCCATACGGTATATGCTATCTGGCTCGGCAAAGACCTATCGGCCCTAATCAGACTTGTCCTCGGCGGTGAATTAACTGAATACACGCAGATGTTGGGGACGGCTCGGACAACAGCTACTAACAGGATGATGGCCCAGGCTGCCCGGATGGGGGCCGATGCAATAATCAATGTCCGCTATATGACTACGAGTGTTGTGGGCAGTGCGGCTGAACTTTTGGTTTACGGCACAGCCGTCAAGCTCAGCGAATAGTTCACCTTGCGCTCCGGTATTGATAGCTGAGCGATTTACGATTGAAAATAAATCCTCAATAAATTGGGGTAGTGCTGATATTTTTGTGAAGTTTATTCTTGACGTATAAAGACAAATCGGTTTTATTTGTGGGTGAGGGTGGTGGAGACAAAAGCTGTCGGGTTGTAATAGCCTACAAATAAAGAGTTTAAGTATATTAGGGATGGTCGAAAGGAAGAGTCTTAATTTTCTTGGAAAGGATTGAATGATGCGAACTGTCAAACTTTCATTGATTTTTCTTTTGTGTGTTTGTGTTTTCCTGGTGTCCGGCTGCGGTTCGGAACTGCAGGACCTTCGAATCCAGAACGACACACAGCGAGAACGAATAGAAATGCTTGGGAGCGAACTGGATGTTGGCGCGCTGCAACTTGAGCAGTTGAGACGACAACTTGCCTCGGCTAAGGGAATGAGTGATATCGAGGTAGAGAAGCTGCAGCAGGACATTGCCGCCCTTGAGGAGGACATTGCTAAAAAGAAAGAGTTGATTGCTTCGATGCAGGAAAGGCTGCTTTTCGGCGGAGCGGCGCTGCCGGTGGAGTTGAGCACTATGTTAGAGGATTTTGCCAAAAAGCACGATATGGTAACGTTCGATTCGAGCCGAGGAATAATAAAGCTCAAGAGCGATTTACTTTTTGAAAAGGGCAGTGACAAGGTGGGTTCTTCGGCAATCCCGACCGTCAAATCGCTTTGTGGGATTTTGAATTCCGAAGAAGCTAAGGAATTGAACGTTATCGTAGCCGGGCACACGGACGATATTCCTATTATGAAGCCTGAGACACGTGCGAAGCATCCGACCAACTGGCACCTGTCTGTGCACAGAGCAATAGCAGTGCTGAACGTGATGGCCAGTAACAAAATTGAGTCTAAGCGAATGAGCGTACGAGGTTTTGGTGAGTATCGTCCTTTTGTGGAAAATAAGCCCAACAAAGGAGGTAATCCGCAAAACAGACGAGTCGAAATTTACATTGTCGCTCAGGGAGTATAATTTTAAGTGCCTAAAGTGAGCTAAAGTGACAGCGAAGCTGTCATTCTGAGCGAAGCGAATCCCGATGTATCGGGATTATTCGTTGGCCAGATCTTTCGGCTTCACCTCAGGATGACACTTACGTGTCACTTTAGGCACTCCAAACTTTAGACACTTTTAATTATTTTATATGGTAGAACGCACTTTAATTGTCATCAAGCCGGACGGTGTGCAGCGACACCTGATTGGTGAGATAATCGGACGATTCGAAAAAAAAGGTTTTAAGCTCGTTGCTGCAAAGTTTTTGCAACTGTCTGAAAAGCAGGCCGGTCAACTCTACGCGGTTCATCGCGAAAAAGCGTTTTTTAAAGGTTTGATAAAGTTTCTGTCTTCGGCACCGGTGCTCTTAATGGTCTGGGAAGCTGAGGGCGTTATAGATATGACCCGCAAAATGATGGGGGCTACTTTCGGCTTCTACGCTGAGTTAGGCACTATCCGAGGGGACTTTAGCTGTTCTGAAAGATGCAATCTCGTTCACGGCTCTGACAGCCCTGAATCTGCTCAGCAGGAAATCAAGTTATTTTTCACACCAAGTGAAATAATCAATTACAAGCTGACCGATGCACACTGGCTTTACGGCAGGGCGGTCAGCCCGAAAAAATAACACATTCCTGTTTCGGGGGAAATTTCCGGTACGAGTGGGTAACCGGAGGAGTACGGTTTCCAGCACCCAAAGAGCTTCGGCTCACGCCGTTTTAGTGCTGGATGGCTTATAAAGTCATAAAGAAGGTCCTAATATCGAAGATTTCCCAGATAATCCTTGATTAGAGTGCGTATCAGTATTATAATTTACGTTTTTGCTTTAGAGACTCTCAAAAACGGGTATATCAACAGCCTGAATCGAAAAGGAGTACAACAATGCAAAAGCTCATATCATCAAGACTGATAAGCTCAACTATTCTTTTTGTATTATTCTTCTGTTTCTTAGCGCCTCAATCGGTCAGCCTGGCCGTGCCCCTGGCGAAAATTACTGTCGAGGCTGGAGATTATACGCGAATCGATACGCCTGTGACGGCGTCTCTGGATGGCGTGCCCTTAGGCTCACCGGCAGATAAGCTTCGCCTGGTGGAAGTGAAAGGTTTGAGGCGAGTCGAGGTCCCGGTGCAACTCGAAGCGGGCAGTCCGCCAAAATTGTGGTGGATACTTTCGGGTAAAACAGAAGCGGGAAGCAAACGGACTTATGAGTTGGTCAAAGGCCGCAAAACGGTGGGGGCAGGTGTCAGTGCAAGGCAGAACAATAAGGTTCTGCGGATAGAAAAAGATGGCACAAAGGTTCTGAGCTATAACCACGCCATTGTTCCGGCGCCGGCCGGTCAAAGTGAACTGTACAACCGCAACGGTTTTATTCATCCGCTATGGTCGCCGACGGGGTCGGTGCTGACGGACATTCATCCGAAGGACCATTATCACCACCTGGGAATCTGGATGCCTTGGACGAAGACGAAGTTTGAGGGCAAGGATGTTGATTTCTGGAATCTTGCCGGAGGCCAGGGGACGGTTCGATTCAAGAGGTTTCTTTCGACGACCAGCGGACCTGTTTATGGTGGTTTCCAGGCTGAGCATGAGCACGTTGCGTTAAAGACCGATGAGGGAGAAAAGGTAGTGCTCAAGGAAGTCTGGGATGTTCGTGTTTACAACATTGGTGGACCGGGCAAGGGCTACTGGCTTTGGGATTTTGTATCGGCGCAACGGTGTGTTGCGGATAGTTCGCTTCTTTTAGAGAAGTATCGCTACGGCGGGTTCGGTTTTCGAAGTGCGGCGGAATGGACGGGCGAGAAGGCGGCGTATTTGACCAGCCAGGGCAGGACCCGTAAGGATGGTCATGCGACGCGGGCACGGTGGTGTGATACCGCTGGTGTTTCCGATGGGAAATGGAAGGGCGTAACACACTTTAGCCATCCGGAGAACTTCAGGCATCCGGAGCCGATGCGAATCTGGCCTGGGTTTGAGCAGGAGGTGTTCTTCAAGTGGGCGCGGGTTCTACTGGATGACTTTGAACTGAAGCCCGGCATGTACCATATCTATCGCTATCGTATGTATGTGCACGAAGGAAAAGTCGATGTCGAGAACACCGAACGGCTATGGAATGACTATGCTCATCCGCCGAAAATCGAGATTGAGACTGTTGAGTCGAGCGACGCGATTATGCTGTTTGGCGGCACGGACTTTGTGCATTGGACTACCGGAGGTGACAAGGATATTGGATGGAAGCTTGTTGACGGTGCGATGAAGATTGTGCCTAAGAGCGGCAGCATAATGACTAAGCGGGACTTCACTGACTTTAAGATGCACATCGAGTTTACGATACCGCAAATGCCGCCAAACGTCAGAGACCAGAGCCGAGGTAACAGCGGCATATATATACAGCGCCGCTATGA
>JAUWBX010000297.1 GCA_030609625.1 Phycisphaerae bacterium | reverse complement strand
TTCTTGATCTGCGTGAGCTTCTTGTAGGACGGGTATCCCCACTGTTGTGTCAGCCAACTGGCGGCGCCGGTGCCGACGTCGCCGTTCATGCTGCCGGGAATGCCATAGCTGCGATGTGTCATTTCGGTCCGGTGTCTCCTGTCGCCCGGGCAGTGATAGAGCTCGACATCCTGGACGTACGGGAACAGTGCCCCGCGTTCGCAACCGCGTTTCTTGTCTTGCAGAGTGGCCTCGGCGCCCACAACTACGGTGCCGTCGGCTTTCTGCGGCAGCTCGACCCAGTCATATCCCCGGCTGGGCGATGAGGCGTGCCCGTCATGCCCCCCGATTAACCTGTCATCGTTGTCCTGTGCGTACAGGATCCAGGCCAGGACCAGTTGATGCTGATTGGACAGACACACGCTGCCCGCCGCCTGTTCCCTCACCCTGCTCAAGGCCGGTATCAGGATACCCATCAACAGGGCAATGATAGCGATGACCACCAACAGCTCTATGAGTGTAAAACCGTATCTTCTTTTCATAATGGCAACCCGATACAAATATTAGTCCGCAAAAGCCTGCCTTCGGCTAAATAATAAATCATCCTTAATCAATAATCAATTGAAAAGTCACAAAGGATGGACAGGTTCTTCTGCCCATGCGGTTTATTATTCTCCAATTGACATCTTGCTTTCATTCAGCATGGGCAAGCGAGGGGTTCGGCTAATTCAGGACGGCATCCACAAGGTTTAGATTATCAGATTGTAACCTGTTTGTCATGAAGAAATAATGGTGGGGCAAGTCCCACCCTACGATCTGTGAGCACTATAATATCCACTTCGCTCACCCTTCGACTCTACTCAGGGCAGGCTTCGCTCAGTGGCTGCCACCCATCGACATAATTACTCTACTTATAGCAAATCATTGAAGTCTGATACTGATAAGCGAGCTTGTTTCAAGATATGTGACAAGGTAGATCTTTTGATGGGGCGATGTGCAGGAACGATAATTTTGAGCGTTTCATCAGGAAGGCGCTTTTGTAATCTGATATGGCTGCCTTTCTGGCGAATTACTATCCATCCGTTCCGCCTAAGAGCATTGATGACGCGTGGATAATTCAAACTTGGAACCTTGCTCATACTACTATCTCTAATTGCTCAGAATCTACGGTAAAGCTCGAATCATCCTCCACTGGTTCTAAATAGAGCTCGATTGCTTCGCGAATATTCTTTAGAGCCTCCTCTCGTGTGTCTCCTTCGCTGATGCAGCCGGGAAGGGAAGGAACAATAACAGTATAACCACCTTCTTCACTTGGTTCCAAGACAACTCTAAGGTTCATACTACCATACCTCTTATCAAAATTGCAGAACATCCACTATATATAGCATTTTACCGAATTCAGCCGCTTGGGTTAAATCACCCTCTGCCTCAGGTAGAATGATAACCGGATTCATTTGGTCGAAGCCTTGATGCGTTTTTTCACGATATCCCAGGGGTCACCAGTTGCAGGGTCAGAATGGTAGGCCTGCAATCTGCGGTCTAACTCTTTGCGTTGCGAATCAGAAATTGAGACCGCATCAGGAACACTGGCTATACTATCCCAAATGTCTTCAACGAGAAGTATCCGCTCTGGAATACCGTACTGTAATACTTCAGCTATAATCGATTTTTTCATAATAATATATTATAATTAATCTCATCGGATATTGCAAGATAGGATTTTAAGAATATAAGCCCTGCGCCGGGATATAGGTGAAGAATCTCAATAGTCAATCCTATGAGCAGCCCATTGAGTTTCCGCAGTTGAAGCATTTGTAGCACATGCCGTTGCGAACGGTTATTGAGCCGCAAATATCGCAGGCAGGAGCGTCATCCGGGAAATGGGCAAATTGGTCGTTAAACTGCTCTAAAAGCTTCGCTTCAGCTTGTAATGATGCGGATGTCTCGCCAATTGCAGAGCCGACCAGTGCCCCAATTCGATTGGCAGGGTCAGTGGACCCCGTTAGAAGTATATCACCTTGCGAAGGAACTTCTAACGGGGTGGATATGTTCGTTGGAGTTAAAGAGGGCTGCTTAGCTCCTATTGAAGTTGAAAGAAATGGTTTTTCGGGAGCGACTGCTTCTGCTTTGACTTTTGTCCCGGCTTTCGCCTCGGCAATCTTTTTTGCGAGGTCCTTGGTCTTCTCAACCACTTCTCTGGCGGTCGTTGTATTTTTGTTCTCCGCCGAGCCGGGCACTGCCGTTCTGTTGGGGGTATTCTTGTCTGCATAGCCGGGTATAAACTGACAGCCGAGCCAGCAGAAAATATAATCAATCAGACTTTTTGCAAATGGAATGTCCCTGTTCGAGGTCATCCCTGACGGCTCAAATCGAGCGTGCCGGAATTTGTCCACGAGCGTGAATAGAGGCACGCCATACTGCAATGCCAACGAAGTACAGGTGCCTATAACATCCATAAGGCCCCCGACGGTGCTGCCCTCCTTGGCCATAGTGATGAACAGCTCACCAGGCTGACCGTCCTCATACAGCCCCACCGTCAGGTAGCCTTCATGTGCTGTGACGGAAAATTTGTGGGTTATACTTTGTCTGGTATCCGGCAGGCGGCGTCTGAACGGCCTGGCCGGGGCGGACGCCTCGGCAGCGGCTTTGGCCTTGGTATCCTTGTGCTTTTTGGTAGAGACCGGCTGAAGCTTCTTCGAGCCATCGCGATAGACTGCGACGGCCTTTAACCCGAGCTTCCATCCTTCTATATAAGCGACGGCAATATCTTCGGTCGTGCTTTCATTCGGCATATTGATGGTTTTGCTTATGGCGCCGGATATGAAGGGCTGGACGGCGGCCATCATTTTCAGATGCGCCATATAATTGATACAGCGTTTACCATTACGCGGCTTAAAAGCACAATCGAAGACCGGCAAATGGTCCGGATTAAGCTCTTTCGCCCCCTCGATAGTTTCATTTTCATCTATGTATTCGCAGATGGATTTGACCTCGTCGGCGCTGTAGCCGAGCCGTTCAAGAGCCATCGGCACGGTCTTGTTGACGAGCTTGAACATTCCGCCGCCGGCCAATAATTTGTACTTAACTAATGCAATATCCGGCTCAATGCCGGTGGTATCACAATCCATCATAAAACCGATAGTTCCCGTCGGTGCAAGAACGGTAGCCTGAGCGTTACGGAAGCCGACCTTAGAGCCGTCGTCAAAGGCCTGGTCCCAGGCGTCCTTTGCAGCGTTGCGCAAATAGTCCGGACAATGGGACTCCGGAATATCATAAGCGTGCCGGCGATGCATATTTATAACCTTAAGCATCGCATCGCGGTTTTTGCTGAATTGCTCAAAAGGCCCCTTCATCTCAGCCATTTCGGCACTGGCTGTATAAGCTGTGCCGGTCATTACAGCACTGATTGCGGCGGCGATAGCCCTGGCCTGGTCGGAATCATAGGGAAGGGCCAGACTCATCATAAGAGAACCGAGATTGGCAAAACCGAGACCGAGCGGGCGGAACAAATGACTGTTTACCGCAATTGCCTTGTCCGGATAGCTTCCGTTATCGACGAAAATTTCCTGAGCAATGATGAAGAGTCGAATCGCCCTTTTGAAGCTTTCAATGTCGAAAGAGCCGTCGTCTTTTTGGAACTTCATAAGATTCAGTGAAGCCAGATTGCAAGCCGAATCATCAATGAACATATATTCACTACACGGGTTCGAGGCGTTAATCGGCCCGGAGTTCGGGCAGGTGTGCCAGCGGTTGATTGTACTGTGGTACTGCAGGCCCGGGTCGCCGCAAATCCTTGTACCCTCGGCAATCAACTCCATCAGCTCACGTGCCGAATGCTCCCCAATCTTCTCGCCTGTTGTTACGGCACAGGTGGCCCAGGTGTCATCTTTTTCCACGGCCTGCATGAACTCATCCGTTATACGTACAGAAAGATTGGAATTCTGAAACATTACGCTGTTGTATGCCTCGTTGTTGTGGTCCCCATCGTAGCCGGCCTCGATAAGTGCCCAGGCCTTTTTCTCTTCCTCGGTCTTGCAGGTAATGAATTCCTTAATATCAGGATGGTCAACCTTTAGCGACTGCATTTTTGCGGCCCTGCGGGTTTTTCCTCCGGATTTAATTACAGCCGCTATCTGGTCATAGACCCTCATAAAGCTCAAAGGCCCTGATGGTTTGCCTCCGCCGGACAATTTTTCTTTACTGCTTCGCAGCGTTGAAAGGTCGGTTCCTGTTCCCGAGCCGTGCTTGAAGAGCATTGCTTCGCTTGTCGCTAAGCGCATTATATCCTGCATCGAGTCCTTAACCGACTGGATAAAACAGACCGATGCCTGCGGATATTCGTAACTGTTTTCACAGGCAAC
>JAUWBX010000508.1 GCA_030609625.1 Phycisphaerae bacterium | reverse complement strand
GTTTTATCAGCGTTTTCTGGACTCCTGCTTGCGCAGGAGTGACAGTATGGTTGTTCCATTACTTAATCAAACATCAATAGTATGAAACACAGATGTCCAGTCTGTCACAAAACCATTAAAGCACCAATTCAAGACCAATCTAAACAAGCAACATTCTTTCCCTTCTGCTCCAAACGATGCAAGCTTATAGATTTGGGCGCCTGGCTGGATTCCAAATACAAAATAGTCTCCAGGCCAGACTCGCAAGAATCCGGCGAGCCATCCGATACTTCCTCTGATAGGCCTTCTGACAAGCAGTAAACAGGGCATTTAGAAACAAAATCTTATGAAATTTATTGAAACCGACCGATAATACGTTATATATATTTGCAGGGTTCCCGCAAGGCGGGGTCCCGGTTATCCTTCATCAGGCCGATATCGGTCGTAACATTTTTGAAAGGAAGCAAAATGGTCAGTGAAACTGATTCCTCTAAGGTTTTTGACGGCCTTCTTTTTCCGAAAATATTCCGAACTTTCCGAATGGCCATCCAGCCGACCAAATTGATAATTACTTTTTCGGCACTGGCTGTTATATGCCTGGCCGGCTGGATTATGGACTTCGGTAAAACGGTCGTGGGCAGAGGGGACAGAGTTACAGAGTTGGATATCTATATAACGAATCCCGGCGAGCTACAACAATTCATTAAAGAAAACAAAGAATTCATGGATGAGCATAGGGGTGTATTCTCAACACTTTGGCACTTCTCCGCTACAAGATTCCAGGGCGCAGTAGATTCTGTATTCGCTTTCGATGTCCCGGGTTTAGTGAAAAATATCGCTCATTATTTCAAGGCGGTGGAATGGGCATTAAGGCACCACTTTGTTTATTGCATCATCTTTTTTGTAATAGAACTTGCTGTGATTTCCATCGCCGGTGGTGCTATCTGCCGAATCGCAGCACTGCAATTTGCCCAGGGCGAAAAACCCGGCTTAACCGAGGCACTGCGTTTTAGCACAAAAAGATTTACAAGTTTGTTCACCGCTCCCCTGGCACCGGTCGGTATAATCATCATCCCAGTCCTGTTCATATTTCTCCTCGGGCTGATGGGCAACATTCCCTGGGCCGGTGAGCTGATAATAGGTATCTTTGTGTTGTTAGCTCTGATTGCAGGCGCGCTGATAACGGTCGTTTTGATAGGAGCGTTTGCTGGATTCAACCTGATGTTCCCCGCTGTGGCGTACGACGGCTCGGACTGTTTTGATGCGATAAGCCGTTCTTTTAGTTATGTATATGCAAAGCCGTGGCGAATGGGTTTTTACACGGCAATAGCCGCGGTATATGGCGCAGTTTGTTACACATTTGTTCGACTTTTTGCTTTTTTACTGCTCTGGGTTACACATCAGTCTTTGCAGCTTGGCGTCTGGGTAGAAAACAGCAACGAGGTCAATAAGCTTACAGCCATCTGGCCAAAGCCGGAGTTTGTGAAACTGCTTGGCTCTTCAGGTTTGGCAACAGCTAACTGGGCCGAATCATTGGCGGCCTTTTTGGTGTACTTATTCTTATTAGCCGTCATCGGTTTAGTAGTTTCTTTCATAATAAGTTTTTATTTCTCTGCCAATACCATAATCTATTCACTTATGCGCAACAAAGTTGACAATACTGCTCTGGATGATATTTATACATATTTAGACGAAGCAGAAATCGAGCCGGCCACAACCGAATCCCAGCCTCAGCAAGACCAGTTACAGTCGGAACCGCAGGCAGAACCGGATTCATCGTCTTCGCAAGAGTAACAGAAGAATCTTTTTGTGCGAATATATTAAGGTGTAATGGATAAATGGAAACTGCGGTGCCGAGAAAATATGGCTGAGACAAACACAAATACACAGTTGAACGACAAGAACCAAAACCTGCCGGAATCTTCAACTCCCCCCCCTACCACTTTGCTCCGTTTCCGCAGGCCTCTGATTATACTTGCCCACATAATTGCCTTCGCCGCCTCTTTGCTGCTTTCCTTCTTAGTGGTACACAAAATGCAGTTCGGACTCTC
>JAUWBX010000506.1 GCA_030609625.1 Phycisphaerae bacterium | reverse complement strand
AAGGGGAAAATCGGAATGGAAAAAAATAAAAATTTAGCAGGTAAAGCCGTGTACGAGTTTTTAGCACGATACTGATGACTGCGTAAACTTGTACACGGCGTTAAATATTTGATTCTGTCTTTTATTATTATCTGTTGCAACAGCAAAATATACAGGAAGGGATTGCATTTTCTCCAGTATTTGGTTAATATTATAGAATATAAGCTCAGTGGCGTAGTACTCTGTGACATACGATTTGAGGAGTTGTCATTCCGCACTTGATGCGGAATCCAGACCATCGGCCCATTTGGATTCCTGCTTTCGCAGGAATGACAGTTCATCAATCGTATTGTCATAGAAAAATAGCTGAATCAGGTATAGTTGGTTATTAAACTCGGTCTTTTTCAGGAGGACATTTGTGAACATCAAAAATCAAGCTAAGAAGACAAAACAACAAGGGACGAAGATTTCCCGCCGTGATTTTATGAACAGGGCTGCAGCAGCGGCAGCGACATTTACCATCGTTCCTCGCTATGTGCTGGGTGGCAAGGCCTTCGCCGCTCCGAGTGATAAGCTCAATATCGCATGTATCGGTATTGGGGGTCGAGGCGGAGCGAACCTGAACGGCGTCAGGGGAGAAAATATTGTTGCGCTGTGCGATGTGGATACGCGAAAAGCCGGCGAGGCGTTCAAGAATTATCCCAAGGCCAAACATTATCGCGATTTCCGCAGGATGTTAGATGAGATGGATAACCAAATCGATGCGGTGGTGGTCTCCACGCCGGACCACACACATGCGGTGGCGTGCATGGAAGCAATCAGGAGAGGGAAACATCTGTATTGCGAAAAACCGCTGGCCCATTCTATCTATGAGATTCGCGAGTTAGTCAAAGCCGCCCGCGAGCATAAAGTGATAACGCAATTAGGCAATCAGGGACATTCCTATGACCATATCCGTATATTCTGTGAGTGGATTTGGGATGGGGCAATCGGGAACGTCCATACCATCCATGCGGCGTGCGGTGCGAACCATAGCAAAATCAGCCAGTTGAGCAAGCGCAATGAGAAGCACGAGGTTCCATCCGAGCTGGATTGGGACTTATGGTTAGGGCCGGCCCAATATCGGCGGTATAATCCGATGTATCTGCCCGGCAGATGGCGCGGCTGGATGCCGTTTGGTTCCGGAACAATCGGTGATTGGGTCTGCCACGTTGTTGACCCGGTGTTTTGGGCGCTGGACCTTGGAGCACCGAAAACTATCCAGGCCCAGGCCAAAGATTATGACCCGAAAAAACATGCCGATACGTTTCCTGCGGGCACAGTTATAACGTTCAAGTTCCCGGCACGCGGTAAACGGGGACCCGTTAAGCTTATCTGGCACGACGGTGTAGAGAAACTTCCGCGTCCGAAGGAACTGGAAGAAGGACGAAAAGTAACGGGTACCGGGGCAATCGTAATCGGAGACAAGGGTAAGATTATGTACGGCTCACATGGCGCCGGCGGAGTAAGGCTCATCCCTGAGACAAAGATGAAAGCATACAAACGACCCGAGCCGACGATCCCACGTGTAAAAGGGCATCATCAGGACTGGCTGGAAGCAGTTAAGAACGGCAATCCGGCCGGGTCGAATTTCGATTACGGAGGACCTTTGACGGAGATAGCCCGGTTGGGTATTATCGCAACAAAGATGTTAGGACGTAAGCTAAAATGGGACAGCAGGAATATGCGATTTACCAACTGCGACGAGGCGAATCAGTTTATCAATCCGCCGTATCGAGAAGGCTGGACATTGTGATGTGATTGAAAAATTGTTTTTCTTCTCCGCAAGTCCGCCAATATGGAAAGGCAGTACCACAATGAATAAACAAAGAGGCTTTACTTTAATAGAGCTGCTGGTGGTAATCGCTGTCATCGCTTTGTTGATGGCGATATTGATGCCTGCACTGCAAATGGCGAGGGAACAAGCAAAGAAAGTTTATTGCTCTAATAACCTCAAACAAATCGGCATTAGTTTGCATTTGTACGGCTCGGAGAATGACAACCGACTGCCGCTCAACGAACGCGGAAACTGGCTGTGGGACATCGCTTACAGTACCACCGACTATATTATCGCAACCGGCGGCGACAAACATACCTTCTATTGCCCCTC
>JAUWBX010000149.1 GCA_030609625.1 Phycisphaerae bacterium | reverse complement strand
ATCCCAAAGGAGGTATTTACTTTACCGAACCCCGCTACGGGAACAGGGACGGCATGGAGCAGGATGGCGAGCATGTCTATTATCTATCGCCCGACCGTAAGAAGCTCATCCGCGTAATCGATGATATGGTCAGGCCGAATGGAGTAATAGGTACTCCCGATGGCACGCTGCTTTATGTTGCCGACCACGGTGGGAAGAAGACCTTTGCGTACAAAATCAATAGCGATGGGACACTGTCGAACAAGAAGCTTTTTGCACCTGAAGGTTCTGACGGGATGACTATTGACAGCGAGGGCAACATTTACCTGACGACGAGAGTAGTAGCAGTTTACAACAAAAACGGCGAAAAAATTGAAACCATCAAGGTTCCCGAGGGGCCAGCTAATGTCTGCTTCGGTGGGCCGGGCAAACAAACACTCTTTATCACTGCCCGAACTTCGCTGTATTCTGTCCGGATGCGCGTTAAAGCCGTCGAGCAAAAACAGACCGTGACAGAGCTGGGATTTGAACAGGATATTATTCAGACTAGCGCCGGTGCTCTAAAGATTACTTTCATTGGACACGCAACATTGATGTTTAACTTCAAAGGCAGGGTCATTCATGTGGACCCCGTGAGCAGAGAGGCCGACTATACTAATATGCCCAAGGCCGATCTTATTTTGGTCACGCACGAACATGGCGACCACCTTGACACCAAGGTTATCAATATGCTGCGAAAAGAGGGAACACAAATTGTATTGACCAAAGCTTGCGCAGAAAAAGTTACCGGCGGTATTGTCATGCAGAACGGTGATGTACTAATTATTCAGGGGCTGAAAATCGAGGCAGTACCTGCCTACAATATTGTGCATAAGCGCTCCAGCGGAGAACCTTTCCATCCTGAGGGTCGGGGTAACGGCTATGTGGTAACTTTGGGCGATAAAAGAGTGTATTTGGCCGGTGATACAGAGAACACACCGGAGATGAAAAGACTAAAGAATATTGATATCGCATTTCTGCCGATGAATGTGCCCTACACAATGACCCCGGAGATGGTCGCCGATGCGGCAAGGGCATTTGAACCAAAGATTCTGTACCCATATCACTACGGACAAACGGACCCACAAAAACTCGTAAATCTATTGAAGCGTTCAAAAAGTATTGAGGTTCGCATCCGCAAGATGAGATAACCGGACACAAGTTCATAGGTACCGGCAATGATAGACTGCTTTACGTTACGGACCATTAGTCTGTCAAATTTGATTTGATAGCTTGGAAGGGTGTCCTTGACCATCTCGACATTACTCCGCTCGGTTGTTATAATGCGGTTGAACACAATATCGAAAATTCGCGAAGGAGTTACCTATGGCCAGCAACAAGAGTCGTCTTAATCGGCGCGATATTCTAAAAGGTTTTGGATTAGGGGCCTTGGGCCTTGCCTTCGGTGGAAAGCCTTTTGGCCCAGCCATCGGCTATGCAGCCCCGGGAAGCCCATGGGTCAAAAAGAATGGGTTGTTCAGGACCAAACCGGCACCCGCAAAGGTCGCCCTGATAAAAGGCAATGACCGACGCGATATTGTATATCAAGCGCTGAAAAAGATTGAAGATGAAGCCCTCGCTTCCATCGGTGACAAAAAGAAGATTCTTATCAAACCGAACTTCGTAATCACATCTCGCCAGCTTGCCGCTACCCACGTGGATGCAGTCAGGGGAATCCTCGATTTTTTAAGGCCCCACTTCAAACATCAGATTATTGTCGGAGAGTCCACAATCTCCAGAGAAGGCACGTTTGACGGATTTAAAAACTACGGCTATCTTGCGCTGGAAAAGGAATACAACGTCAAGCTGATTGACCTTAATCACCAGCCCTGGCAGTACCGTTACGTATTCGGCAAAGGTCACCGTCCGACCCCGATTCGGATTATCTCAACGTTCTTGGACCCCGATTTGTACATCATCTCCGCGGCCAAAATGAAAACCCACGACCGCGTTGTAACAACCTTATCACTTAAAAACATTCTGCTTGGTGCACCACTCAACGACTACAAGAAGAATGATAAAGGCCTGATGCACTCTGCATACAATTTCTCCCGCGAAGCGCTCCTGCACTACAACATGTTCCATCTGGCCCAGGAGATTTATCCCGACTTAGGTGTTATTGACGGCTTTGTTGCTATGGAAGGCAACGGCCCTGCCAGTGGTACACCCGTGGATGCAAAACTTGCCCTGGCCAGTCTTGACCCGCTGGCCATGGACATTCTCGCAACAAAGCTAATGGGATTCGACCCAACCCAGATTATGTATTTGACGAGCATGGCCAAAGCAGGAATGGGCCAGGGCGACCTGGACAAAATGGAAGTGCTCGGAACTCCGCCGGAGCAGTGTCAATATCACTTCAAGCCACACAAGCGTTTGCTCGAACCTTACGGACTGTAAAACGCAGGCTTCACAGCCAACAACCTACTACTACGACGATATACCGGATAGCAATATCAAGTGCGAGAATTTGCTCTTTTGGAAGGCAACCATTCCCTCGAAACAAAACACGGCTCAATCACGGTCTTTGAGAAAATGTAAAGCTATGGAAGACTCTGTATTCGCCTGTATATCAAGGGCAGTGAATGAATCCTGCGAAAGCCGGCTTGCGATATGAAATGCAGTTTCGATGGCAAAGTCCAGTGTAAAATTGTCCAACCCAACACCCATAGCGCTTTGAAGCTCAGATTCGATAATAGCCGTAGCATCTTCCACGCGTGCAACCTGTCTATTGAGGTATGTTCTATATTCGCTGAGCTCTTTTATCGCTTTTTTGACACTTGACAGTGCTGTCCCGGGGTCAGTAGTTAAATCCAGACTTTGAGCATTAAAACTGAAATCCTTTGCGAAAATATCCACCCTTGAGCCGTCACCGATAGGAATTGATATGGCCTAGCCCGCGGCGGTAAATACTTTGTTGTAGTTATATTCAGTGTCCTTAACTACGTTATTTATTTCAGTAGCTAAGTCCTTCAATTCCGTTTGCATCGCCTCGACCTGCACTTGTGAATAATCCGGGCTGGACGCTTTCTTGGCCAATTCTTCCATTCCGGCTAATTTGGCGGCGATGCTATCGACGGCGTTGGCAAATATCTGAATTATGGAGACAGCAGTGCTGACCTCCCTGGCACTTAGCCGAACATCTGCGATGTTGCCGTTAAGCAGCTCTCGAATTGTTGCCACGGCGTCATTGCTGTTTGGTGTCCCTGCCGGATTGATGTTCCCGCTGTAAGCTCCATTAACGACATAAGCACCATAGTTAAAATCTAATACGTTTCTGATTCCGTATTCAAACAGTTTTCTTCACCCCCGATTGCCTGCTGTTCATACTAAATATCGCACTTCTCTCGCCAAAACGTTCCCGCAGGGTATGATACTGCGGAAAACGAAAAATTCTTTTTTAATAGCGTCTGACACACAGCCTTTGCCCCTCGCTTACTCACTATCTTCTTCCAACTCTTCTTTTAATTCCTCTATCTTGTCTTTCAGCAACTGCAAAGCCTTGTTTGGCTCGACGTTAGCTTGTGCCTCAAACAGTACAGACAGGTTCTCCAGCGTCAGGTTTGAGGCATAACCTGCAACTTCCTTTGCAAAATCCATGTCGAATAAATCTTCATCGGCCTCGATACCCATGTCGTTGGGAACCTCAAACTCAATAAACCCCGCCATACTTTTCAAATGCGACACCTGGTCTTCGAGGTATTCGCTGTAGTAGCTTGACTGTCTTGCGCTACTCTGGATAGCAGCCAGCGCACTTTCGGCGTCCGTTGTCAAATCCAGGCCATCGATATCAACACTGAGGTCTTTGCTGACGACATCGATGCTTGAGCCGTTTCCGATAGAGATTGATATCGTCTTGCCGTCAGAACTGAATAGCTTATTGCCGTTATATTCGGTGTTCTCAACTATGTCGTTGATTTCACCGGCCAGTTGCTTGAACTCTTCCTGCAGTATTTCCTTCTTCTTCTTTGAACCGGTGCCGGCGGCTTCTTCGGCCAGCTCTTTCATCGTTTGCAGTTTGTTATTAATCTCAAGGGCTGCATCAGCAAATTCCTGCGCCATCGAAATCGCTTCACTAACATACCTTTCGTTCTCTTGGCCTTCAGAAATCTTGCCATGAAGCAAATACTGGATTACTGATACTGCTGCATCGTCGTCCGACGCTGCGTTTGGCTCGTTATTTATTTTGGTGTAAGCTCCCGTGATGACGTGAACGCCATAAGCAACCTTCATTAGGTTTCCGAGTTCCATTGTCTTTCCCCCACATTGTCTTCTTAGCAGTGCCGCAGTGCCCCCGATGCCAACTCCAGCAAATAAAATATAATAAAGAAAGCGATTATAAACAAAAAGTCAGGGAAATTTTTCCAGGTAAAATTTAACATACTGCTTTTGCTGTGCTGTTAGATATGTTTTTTTCGGACTTTTGCACAAGGACAAAGTCCGATTCATTTCGGCAGGAATCGCTTTTACGAATCGGGAATTGAGCTGTTTTTCAAGGCCAAAAGGCGGCCACAGCCACGATAAACCAGATGGCAATACCGAGAGCAAATTTGCTGGTAATACCGAAGAATTCGCCAATACCGGCCCCTACGGCGTAACGAACAGAGTGCTCTGTCTTTGTTCCGCGGGAGAATTCCATTCCCCACACGCACAACCCCGCGCCAAGGCAGGCACCGAGCAGGGTCCCGAAAAAGGGGATTGGAATCAGGAAAGTGCCGAGAACGGCTCCTGTTACCGCTCCAAAAAGTGCGGCGATTGAGCCGGGCCAGCTTGCTCCTGATTTCCTGGCTCCTATCATACCCGCAGAGAATTCGACCAGCTCGCCGAGAACAGCTAAGACTAATATCGCAATCAATGTATAGATGGAAAAGACACCATCATCCCACCGCCACCAGGCGAACAGGCAGGTGGATATGACAATCAGCCAGTTGCCAGGCAGCCCAAAAACAACCACCAACAGCCAGGCAGCATTGAGCATAACCAGTATAGTTGACCAAAGATAAACCATAGGTTAATTTTAAGGTAAAAGGGGAAAACGTAAAAGGAAATTCATTGCCGGGCCGCCGGGCTTTGTAAGTCCTGTCTGCCCCGCCCCAAATGGCCGTTATTTGGTGCGGGGGTAACCACATACCTCAACCCAGTTAATCCAATAAATCGTCAATCATTTTTTTGACTTTTGGAAGGTCTTCTTTACAGGTATCCCAGACTATCTTGTGATTTACACCTGTATAATTATGAATAAGGATATTTCTCATATCAATTATATCTCTGAAAGGTATCTTAGGATGACTGCGACGAAAATCATCGCTCAAATTGTTCGTAGCTTCGCCGATTACCGCCAATTCCCTTAGAACTGCGTCAACCATCATATCGTTCGCGACAAATTGCTCATAGTTTACATCAGAGATATAACTTTCAATTTTTTCGATAGCATCTCGAATATGACCGAGGTAAAGTGTATTATCTTTCATAAACAAATTCCGCTTCTTGAAGCACTTGTTCTCTGATATACTTGCTGAGAGCCTCTCGAGTGACGAGATCGACTTTTAGTCCTAAGGCCTGGGATAAATTTCTTTGGATTTGAACATACCCAAAAAAACCAATATGGGCGTCTTCAGCAAACCGGACCAAAACATCAATATCACTATCCCGTGAAGGTTGACCGTTCACATATGACCCAAAGATTGCTACTGATTTGATATCAGAAAAGTGCTCGTCTTTTTTGACTGCCTCTAACAATTTGTCTTTGATTTCCTGCTTTGTCATAGACAATAGTCTAATACTCACGCAAACACCTGTCAAACCAAATTCCGCGCAAAGGAAAAGGCCAAATGTTTTCACACTTGGCCTTTATAAATTCTTCCAATTTTGATTTTTGATTTCACTATTGGACTGCCATCGGTTCCAGCAGGCGTGGTTACTGCTTTGAAAAATCCGCCTCCTCAAACTTTTCTGGCACACCAAGACCGTCTGATAAGCCTACAATACCGTCCTCAACTGCAATAGCAAGCCAGGAAAGCTG
>JAUWBX010000414.1 GCA_030609625.1 Phycisphaerae bacterium | reverse complement strand
ACGTCTCGCTGACATTAGACATCGAGCTTCAGCAAAAAATAGAAAACTACCTAACTGACTATAAGCACGACCCGAACTGCGGACCAGGGATGGCGGCAGTTGTCATTGACGTTGGAACAAGTGATATTCTCGCATTGGTTTCGATGCCGCTTTTTGATTTGAACCGTGTCAGGTATGACTACGGCGATCTCGCTAACGACCCCGATAAGCCTTTAATAAATCGAGCGATAAATAAGCGGTACCCACCCGGCTCAGTTGTAAAGCCGCTGATTCTTATCGCAGGGCTCGAATCCGGCAAAATCACACCTGATGAGGTTATAGGCTGCCCGGCTCAGAAGGCCCCAAAAAACTGGCCAAGCTGCTGGCTATACAATAGATACAGAGCAGGCCATGACGGCAGGTGGGAAAACAACGCTCGCAACGCAATCAGAGGCAGTTGCAATATTTATTTTTCCCACCTTGCAGACAGAATCGACCCTCTGGTCCTCCAGCAATGGCTCTTTAAATTCGGCTACGGCCGAAACATATTATTTCCGCCGGCTTCCATTGCCCAAACCGAACACTCCAGGAACCTGCGGCAATTATCAGGCGTAATCTCAAACACTATCCCAAAGGGCCCAATCTCAAGTTTTGAGCAAGTGCCGCCGCTTAGTGAAAGTGAAAGAAGATGGTTCGGCATAGGCCAGGGCAATCTGCGAGTTACACCTCTGCAGGTTGCAAATGCAATGGCCGCCATCGCCCGAGGCGGATTCTATAAACCACCTCGCCTGTTTATGGATGAGCCAAGTAATCCCGGATTTGACACCATCGACCTTGGTATTTCATTACAGACTTTAGCGGTAATCTATGACGGTATGAGTGCTGTTGTTAATGAGACCGGGGGAACAGCTTACTCTATATTCGCACCGGTTCTTACGAGTCTCGCCGAGCAGGACATAAAGGTTTACGGCAAAACCGGCTCAACACAAGCCCCGGAAAACGCCTGGTTCGCAGGCTTTGCCACTGACAGCACAAACCGCAGTATCGCAATTGCCGTCGTCGTCGAAGGCGGCCAGCACGGCTCGAGTGACGCTGCACCTTTAGCTCGTCACATCATCCAGTTCTGTTTCGATGCCGGATATGTGGGGGCAAAAATCCAAAATTGATTTCAGAGCTATCAGAAGTGCGCCCGGGCAAATCGATTTTCGAGGTAGTTAAGGGTTTTTTCGATTATTTTCCCCGCCACCGGAGAGGCCACAACTCCGCCGGTATAGCCTTTGCCGAGCTTCTTGTTCGGCTTGCGGATTGAAACCAAAACCACTACACCAGGGTCATCAGCCGGCGCACCGGCTACAAAGGAAGCGACATAATCACTATCCGAATAACCTCGCTCGTCGCTTTTTGCAATGTTGGCTGTTCCTGTTTTTCCGAACACCTGCCATTTTTCCAGCTTGGCTCTTTTGCCAGTTCCCTCATTAACCACACCGACTAAGCAATCGCTGACAATCCATTCGGCAACTTCCGGCTTGACGACATAACCAACCGGTGGCAGAGGCCGTTTCAGCTCCATAATCTCTCCATTATTGTCAACGATTGCTTTGACCAGGAATGGGCGAACGATACGACCGCGGTTGGCAAGTATGCAGAAAGACCGAACTAATTGAATCGCAGTTACAGTAACTTCCTGACCAAAAGGTATCCGGGTTACGCTGTATCCTGTCCATTTGTGCACGCCTCGCAACAACCCATCAGCCTCACCGGGTACGTCAATTCCTACCTTTTTGCCGAAACCGAAAAGTCTAAGACCTTTATAAAGTTTGTATTTACCGAGTCTCTGCCCGATTTTGGCCATCCCGATATTGCTGGACTCAACCAGAATCTCGCGCACCGTCAAATCACCGAACCCTCTGCGATACTCACCGATTCGTCCGAAACCTCTACCGGAATAGTTTCCATTTTCGCAGAATATCTTTTCAACTTTATTCACAGCGCCCGCATCAAGGGCAATTGCTGCCACGAGCGGCTTTATAATACTGCCCGGCTCGAACTCATCGGTTAAAATCCGGTTGCGGTGATTATTCGGGTCCGTCGAATTAAACTCAGCGGGGTCGAAATCAGGCAGCGAAACCATAGCCAAAATTGCTCCGGTCTTTGGCTCTGCCACAATCGCCACAGCCGACTCGGCCTCGTAGTTTTCGTATTGCTTTATAAGCTCATCTCGGGCAAACTGCTGGATAGTAGCATCAATGGTCAAAATAATCCCGACACCATTGGTCAAAATGCCGTTTTGACCAGACCCATCGGGCGCCAGACTTTGTTCAATAGGTACGGGGCGAATAGGCCGACGACGTACATCAGCAAAGAACATATCCTGTGCTCCAGAACCGCTGAGTTGTTTGTCGTATTGATACTCAATGCCACCTAACCCCCGATTATCAAGGCTCGTAAAACCAACCGCATGAACAGCTAATCGACCCATCGGATAATATCTTCGCCAATCAGATTCGACCCCGACGGCGCTTGAAATCCTGCGGGCGGCATCACACTCGCTCGGTTCAGCATCTGCCTTGATTTTTACAGATCTCGGGTTTTTGCTTTCGTTGATAAGTTTACAGATTTCATGCGCACCAATACCCAATATCGGCTGGAGCTCACTCGATAAGCTTTTGGCGTCTTTGACCCTTCGAGGCTCAACTTTAACAATTAGGATTTTGTTACTCGCAGCGAGCACTCTGCCGCGGCAATCAAGAATCACGCCGCGCTGAGGCTTGTGGGGCACCCACCCCTGCTGCTGTTCGAGACACTTGCCAATATAATGGTCGTTCCTGAGAAACTGCAGATAAAAACACCGCCCTGCCAGCGCCAGAAATGCGCCGATGAGAAGCAAAGAGAAAAGAATGATAATTCGAACGCTTTTCAACTTTTAGTCGTTGGTATTTAATTCGTCAAATCGCCGCGAAAGCGCAGCGGGATTTATTAAACCTTCCAATAGCAGCTGTTTCGTGCCCAGCTCCTGTTTTAATCGGCTTTGTTCGCCCCTGCAGGAGCAAAGCTCATAGAATATCCGATTGCTGGCACTACGCAGATAAACAGCAAAAATCAAAACAGCCGTGAAACAAAAAACAACAAAAACAAGGTGAAATCGGGACCTCATATAACGCCTACAATATAAATTCGAATATCGAAATCCGAAACAAGAACAAAGTGACTAAAGTTTAGAGTGCCTAAAGTGACTAAAATATGGATATCAGCAAATCAGGAAATCAGGATACAGGATATCAGGGAATCAGGATTCCAGGAAAAAACAAAGTTAACCTGATATCTTGGTA
>JAUWBX010000062.1 GCA_030609625.1 Phycisphaerae bacterium | reverse complement strand
AGCCTTATGCATCGGAGGGATTTGCTTGAAAAAACGGGTCTATATAACGAGGACATCAACGTTTTAATAGACTGGGACATGACGCGTCGGCTGGTTTTCTTCTCAGATTTTCACCATGTCCCGGAAATTACCGGTGAATTTTATCAGCCTGACGGTGACTGTGACAGAATATCAGTGCAGTGTCGCAAGAATGAAAAGGAATATACGAGGAACCTCCTAACGATACGAACCACCAGGCCCGCCAAACCCTGGACTAAACTCGGAGATATGTCCATCATTTTTATTACAGAGAGGCTAAACAAGCAGGCGGGCACAACCCTCGGTTCTATCTGGCAGCATACCTTCTATCCATACGAGGTTTATATGCCGCTGCCGGTAGCGGATTTCGAAAAACTTGACACCAATATGCCTAACTTAATCCCCGTGCTCGTTAATCCGTTGTCTTCTGGGGCCGAGCGAATAGACGCAGCTTTAGCCAGATGTGAGGGTGAATATATTGCCATAGTACCAAGCGGATTTCCCATGAGAAAATTCTGGGTAGAGGATTCGCTCCATGCTTTGGTCAACAGCCCAGTCAACCCCGTTAGAAGTAAGCCGTCGACTTCTAACGGGGTCAACAACGAGGGATTTGAGTTAGAAGATTCAACAGATAGACTCTGGGCGGTAGTGGTCAGAAAAAAAGACTTACAGTATGCCCGGAGGAGCTTTCCGAATTTATCGGTGCGTGAATCTCTGAATGCGTCCGGCATTGCGATAAGGCGTCTGCAACCAGAAGAAATACCGTTTCAGTTTGACCAATTGCTTGAAAAAGCCAAGTCAGCAGAAAAGAACGGTAATTGGTCAAAGGCTGCTGAAATGTTTGAATATATCACCGAGCATCATGAAAACGAACTGTGGATGAAAACGTTAGCAGCAAAGGCATCTTTCAAAGCCGGGGGCCACATTCGAGCAGCCGAACTCAGCCGTGAAGTCAATCGTCAACGGCCAACGGTGGATACACTCCTGTTGGAGGCAAAGGTCAAACGCGAAGAAAAGGATTTTAACTCGGCGATTAAATTACTCGAAAAAGCGGAACAAATACTCGAAGGAAAAGAATTGCAATGGACATAACAGAAAATAATGTCGATGAACAGCACGACTCGACTCAGCATTACGAAGTTTTGCAGGAACTGGGGGACTGTTACACCTCTGTCGGCAACTACACCCAGGCACAACAATACTACGAAAAAGCAGCCGTTTTATCGCCTGACGAAGCGGGTCCTTACGTTGGGCTTGGAGTAGTGGCCCTGCAAAAGAATCTTCTTGATGATGCTGAAATAGCGTTCAGGGTCGCCTGTCGGCTGGACGCCAATTGCGCCAAGGCTTATACGGGCTTCGCTATGATCGCACAGCAAAGAGCCGATTACAAGCGGGCCTTTGAGATGTATCTCAAAAGCCTGGAGCTGGACACTGACAATCTGATAGCTCTTCTGGGTCTGTTTCAAGCCTCGTGCCAGATGGGTTCATTCGCACAGGTTACCCACTATCTGGAGATGTATTTGAATATGCACCCGGGTGATATCTCCGTTATGTTCCCTCTGGCAGCGTTATATATGAAAGATGGCAAGTTCGAGGAGTCTAAAAAAATTCTCCTGGACCTGTTAAGCCTGGACGAGAACCACAAAGATGCAGCTAATCTCCTGGAAGAAGCCGAACATAGTTTGGCTCAAGCAAAACAAGGAATCCAAACAGGAGCTCGAATGCAATGAGCACAGATAGTGATGAGATTATTCCAGATGAACAGATACATCTGCTGGACGAGCTACGAAACCTGTTGGAAAAACAAATAGAACTCGCCCGGCAGGGCAACATCAATGAAATCAAGGTCTTAAGCAAGCAAGCCAGTTCTCTTGTGGGGGAAATCGCCCGGTCGGGGGTTCTTGAATCGTCTGAATTTAAAAGTCAGCGCGAGGAGTTGCGAAAATTATACCAGGACCTATGTCTTGCTCTTACAGCTCAGCAAGCCGAGACTGCCGAAGAGCTAAGCCGGGTCCGTAAGGGCAAAAAAACCATCGCAACTTATCGTAGCAATATTTAGTTATAAAAAACAAGTTTAGGCAAAATCAAAGCATGATAACTTTGTTGTAAAGAGCGCCTCGTAGGTGTCAGTTTCATCTTTGTACACCCACGGGGACGGAGTCTGCCTATATATGAGCTTGTACGTCATGTTTACAAGCCAATGTAACATAAGCTGGCGGTCATCCTGGAGTTTTGCTCATCTGCAAGGGCGCTCTTGAGATGGATTTTTATAATGACCGTGTTGAAACGAGAGAGTTCAGAGAAGGTGACTTCGTATTTTCTGGTAAGCAAAGGGAAATTAATATGGAAAACTCACTGAATAACAAGGTTGTACTTGTTACTGGCGGGACAGGGTCGTTCGGTAAGAAGTTCATCGAAATAGTATTAAGTAAATTTAGACCCAGGAAGCTTATAATTTTCAGCCGAGACGAGATGAAACAGTATGAAATGCAAAAGTGCTTTAATGATCCCTGTATGAGGTATTTTATCGGCAATGTGCGTGATTCTAATAGATTGCACCGTGCTTTCAGCGGTGTTGATTATGTCGTTCATGCAGCTGCGCTTAAGATAGTTCCTTCGGCCGAATATAATCCGTTTGAAGTGGTAAAAACCAATGTATTTGGAGCTGCGAATATTATTGATGCTGCCATTGATAATGGAGTGAAAAAAGTAATCGCTTTAAGCACTGATAAAGCTGCAAACCCTGTGAATTTATACGGCGCTACAAAACTATGTGCCGAGAAACTCTTTGTTGCAGGAAATAATTATTCACCTAAGGGTAAAAAGTTTAGTGTTGTCAGGTATGGCAACGTCTTTGGCTCCAGAGGCAGTGTTGTGCCGTTTTTCAAGGAATGTCGACAAAAGGGACAAATTCCCATAACGGACGAACGAATGACACGTTTTTGGATGACTCTGGAGGAGGCCGTTAATTTTGTATTAAGGTCACTTTTGGAAATGGCCGGCGGTGAGATATTCGTTCCCAAGATACCAAGTATGAGAATAGTGGACTTGGCCAGAGCTGTAGGCCCGGAATGTGAACAGATAGTAACTGGTATAAGGCCTGGCGAAAAACTTCATGAGACCTTAGTTTCTCCTGATGACGGCATCCACACTTATGAGTTTAAGGACAAGTTTGTTATTTATCCGCATGTGGTAGAGCGTGACTTTGAGCGGCGAGACGGCAAGCCGCTCAATACAGGTTTTGCCGGTTACAGAAGTGATAATAATAAGCATTGGCTGGAAGTGGAGGACCTGGCGAAGATGGTAGAAGATAAGGAGAAAGACGATGCGTCCTATTCCTTACGGGAAGCAGTTTGTGGACGACAGCGACATCCGGTCTGTAGTTGATGTTTTAAGTTCGGATTGGCTCACTCAGGGACCGAATGTATGCGATTTCGAGAGAGCATTATGTCAAAAATTTGAATCCGAATGCGCCACGGTCCTTAGTAGTGGAACCGCGTCGCTGCATTTGGTTGGTTTGGCTCTCGGCTGGAAGGCCGGCGATGTGGTATTGACGACGCCGATAACCTTTCTCGCCAGTGCCAATTGTATTCTGTATGCGGGAGCGAAACCGGATTTTGTGGATATTGATGCGTGCTCTTATACGATTGACGTTGAAAAACTGGAAACGAAGCTGAAGCAATATGATGCTTGTGGAAATAGAGTAAAGGCGGTTGTCGCGGTTGATTATGCCGGTCAGCCCTGCCGGTGGGAATCGCTTCGCCAGCTTGCGGATAAGTATGAATTTCAATTAGTGGACGATGGCTGCCATGCAATTGGTGCCAAGTACAAAACTGTGCCGATAGGCTCGTCGAAATATGCTGATGCAACGGTGTTCAGTTTTCACCCTGTCAAGCATATCACGACCGGCGAAGGGGGAGCGGTCCTTACCGATAACAGGGAACTGGATGAAAAAATAAAAACGCTTCGTACGCACGGTATCACCAAGGATAAATCACTTTTGGAGAAGAATGACGGGCCGTGGTATTACGAAATGCACGAACTTGGATTTAACTATCGAATAACTAATATCCAGTGCGCTCTTGGATTGAGCCAGTTGAAGAAGCTTGATAGATTCATTAAAAGGAGACGGCAGATAGCGGCGTACTACGATGGTATTTTTGGTGAAGATGAAAGATTTATTATACCGCAAACGACTCCTGAGGCTGAGCATGCATACCATCTGTACCCGTTACAGATAAAGTTTGATGATATTTCGGTGGTAAAAGATGTTTTCTTTCAGCACCTGAGGGAGAGGAAAATATTTTGTCAGGTGCATTATATTCCTGTGCATCTGCAGCCTTATTACCGCAGGCGTTTTGGTTTCAAGGAAGGGGATTTCCCAGTCTCAGAAGAATTTTATAAACGAGAGGTATCTATTCCGATTTATCCGGCATTAGAAAACACAGAAATGGAATATGTTGGTGCGGAAATCGTCGAATCGATAGCTGAGCACTGTTTAACCTGAATTTTGCAACAGATGTTAAAGACTTAATTGAAGGAGAAGAAAGTGCTCAAAGCCATGACATCCCAGCTCCGGCACTGGCAAGGTAAGTTCGGCAAGGAGTACACCGACCGAAATGCTCTTACGCTGGAGGATATGGACAAAAGGTATCAGGGGCATTATGGCGTAACGAGAACTGAACTGAATGAGTCCTTTTTAGGAGATTTTGAACGGTCGATTAAAATTCTCGAAGTCGGCTCGAATATCGGAAACCAATTGCTGTTGCTGCAAAAAATGGGCTTTGAAAATCTGTATGGTATTGAGATAAACGGCTACGCGGTCCAGTGCAGTAAAGCCAATGCCTGTGACATTAATATTATTCAGGGCAGCGCGTTTGATATTCCCTTTAAGAACGGTTTTTTTGACCTTGTGTTTACTTCCGGGGTACTTATTCATATTGTTCCTTCGGATATACAAAAGGTACTCATGGAAATCCACAGATGCACTAATGAGTATATCTGGGGATTTGAGTATTATGCCGATACATATACCGAGGTAAAGTACAGAGGGCACGATGAGCTGCTTTGGAAGACCGACTTTGGGCGTTTGTATCTTGATTCGTTAGATGGTCTGGAGCTTGTCAAGGAAAAGCGGGTGAAATATCTGGAAGATGACAACGTAGATACGATGTTTCTGATGAGAAAATGCAATGCCGAATGATTAAAGACCTTTAAGTGATTATGAAAAAGTCGAACAGATACATTATTGCTACTATCAAATCGTGGAATATAGAGACAGCGCAGAAGTTTATTGCCTCCAACCCGGAGTTTGAAATCGAATTAATAACCGATAAAAAATCTCTTAGCTTTGACAGGGTCAAGGCATTCGACCCTGAATACATATTTTTCCCGCATTGGTCATGGATTATTCCTCAGGAAATTTACGATAATTTTGAATGTGTGGTTTTTCATATGACTGATTTGCCCTTTGGCAGAGGGGGGAGTCCGCTGCAGAATTTAATAGAGCGAGGAATATACAAGACGAAGATATCGGCCTTGAGGGTTGTCGGCCAGGTCGATGCCGGTCCTGTTTACATGAAACGTGATTTGGATTTGACCGGCAAGGCGTCTGAAATATTCACACGTGCCGCAGAGATTGTTTTTGAGGATATGATAGCTGCCATCATACGCGATAAGCCGGTGCCGATTGAACAGGAGGGAACAGTGGTAACCTTTACGAGGCGCAAAAGCAAGCAGAGTAATATAGCGGATTTGGCAAGCAGCACAAAGATTTATGATTATATACGAATGCTTGATGCGGAGGGCTATCCTCCCGCCTTTGTGGATACAGGAGCACTTAGTATTGAATTTTGTAATGCGAGGCAGGAGGGTGAGTATATTTTAGCGCAGGCTAAGATAAAGATAAAAGATGAAGGATAAGGTTTTAGTGGTTGCGGCCCATCCTGACGATGAGGTTCTTGGCTGTGGCGGGACAGTGGCCCGGCTGACAAATGACGGCTGCGAAGTATATACGCTGATTTTGTGCCGGGGAATAGCCGGCAGATATGAAAACGGCGATGCCGAGAAGATTAAAAGTGAGATTGAAGAACTGAAAAAGCAAACACATGCGGCCAACGAGACTATAGGCGTAAAAGAAGTTTTCTTCCATGATTTTCCGGACAACAGGTTTGATACGGTCGCTTTGCTTGATTTGGTAAAGGTAATAGAGCAGGTAAAAGAGGATATCAAGCCTGATATTGTGTTTACTCATTATGCCGGTGATTTGAATATCGACCATCAAATCACATACAAAGCGGTGTTGACGGCAACAAGGCCTTTATCGGAGGAAACAGTCAGACAGATATATTCATTTGAAGTTTTGTCATCGACGGAATGGAATTATCCACGGACTTTTTCGCCAAATGCGTTTTTTGATATAAGCGGAGTGATAGAGGCAAAAACGAAAGCTATGAGCCAATACAAGTCAGAGCTTAGAGAGTTTCCGCACCCACGGTCGCTGGAGGGAGCGAAATCGAATGCTAAAGTGTGGGGCATGAAAGCGGGATTAAAATATGCCGAAGCGTTTGAATGCGTACGATGGATAAGATGAGATTTCAAAATGTAGCTGTTTTAACATCTGAAGAAAGCTGGTTTGTCTCCTATGCTCAAAAATTAGTCGAAATCCTTAGAGAAGAAGGTTATCAGTCAGAACTGTTTCATGACTATCAAGATATCGAAGAAGCATTTCAGGTGGTCTTCATACTCAGCTATTTCAACCTAATAAAAAGGCGATTTTTAAAAAAGCATAAACATAACTTGGTTGTCCATGAAAGCCGGTTGCCTCAGGGTAAGGGATGGGCTCCGTTGTTTTGGCAGATATTGGAAGGTGAAAACAGGATTCCAATTGTTTTGTTCGAAGCGGCAGAAGACGTTGATGCCGGTGACATATACATAAGTGATTATATAGTTTTGCAGGGCCACGAACTCCATAACGAAATCAGGGAATTGCAGGCGCAGAAGTCTGTCGAGTTGTGCCTGGAGTTTTTGGCGAACTACAAGAATTTGAGGCCTGTCAGACAAACGGGAAAAGAAACGTTTTACGCCAGGAGAAGGCCTAAAGACAGTGAACTGGATGTGAATAAAAACATAAGTGAACAATTTAATCTTTTAAGAATAGTGAGTAATGAAGAATTTCCAGCCTTTTTCTATCATAAAGATTTCAAGTATATTCTGAAGATATCTAAAGAGGAAAAATGCAGGTAGCATTCGGCGATAAAGAGGTTGTAGAAAATGGCTCTGTATTCATAATCGCTGAGATTTCGGCGAACCACGGTCAGAGTCTTGAAAAAGCAATTGCCTTGACAAAGGCGGCCAAGGAATGCGGCGCTGATGCTGTTAAGTTTCAGGCGTATACGCCGGATATTATGACTGTTGATTGTAACAGGAAATATTTTCAGATTGAGCATCCCCACTGGGGTGGTCAAAGCTTGTATGAACTTTATAAAAAGGCTTATACACCGTGGGAATGGTTTGGTGAACTGAAAAGGATAGCTGATGATTTGGGGATAATATTTCTTTGCACAGCGTTTGATAAGACCGCCGTTGACATGCTCGAAGGGCTTGATATTTGTGCTCATAAGATATCTTCGTTTGAACTGGTTGATTTGCCTCTGATAGCCTATGCCGCAAAGACCGGGAAGGGCTTGATAATATCTACGGGCATGGGCGATATCAGTGAGATTCGGGATGCTGTTGACACAGCACGCCGGGCAGGCGCGGAGGATATTATCTTATTAAAATGCGTATCAAGCTATCCGGCAAAGGCCGAAGAGATGAATTTGCGAACGATTCAGGACATGAAGGAGCAATTCAATTGTCCTGTGGGTCTTTCGGACCATAGTCTGGGGATTGGAGCGTCGGTTTGCGCGGTGGCTCTGGGAGCCGATGTGATTGAAAAGCACTTTACTTTATCGCGACAAGACAAC
>JAUWBX010000478.1 GCA_030609625.1 Phycisphaerae bacterium | reverse complement strand
GCCGTTTCTCGATGCCATCAGAGGGCTGACGATCAAACCAGATTCGCTCGAAGTCACCTACAGTCGCCTGCGCCTTACCCCCGGATTTCGTGAGGATCTTTTTGGCCCGGCCAATGCCAGCGAGGATATGCTCGTCTCAACGAGGGCTCAAGTGGATCACCTTCTCGCTGTTGTCAGCCAATTACCTCATAAGCGACCTGGCTTCGGCATGTGCTTCGAGACCGTATTTTCTCTTGCCCGCGAGCGCTCCGCCGAGAGAGATCCGGTTACCGAGAACCGGGCGGGTATCTTCGCACTCGGGATGCTTCTGGGTCATCATCGCGTCGAAGAATTCCTGGGACCGGTCCTTACTGACCACGATAATGGCGCCGCTCGACAGGTCCTACGCCACGTTGTTCTTCGCGGGCGATCCGACTGGACCAGGCATTTTTGCCTGAGCGCAGCGATCACCCTACTTTCCGCCGAGGTCGTGAGTGATGCCGCTGGCCTGCTCAAGGAAGAGCTCGATGCCGACATAGGCGGAAGTGGTTTCTCGTTCGCCGATCTGCTCGCGGACCGGGCCGGCACCACATTCGCTGACTGGGCAACTCGCGACGAGGCGGCTGCCCGCGCCATGCAAGATCGTCTCGCTCGCGGCTTTCGGGTCGAGGAGTTTTTCCCGCCAGCGGCCGACCTGCCTGAAGGAATTCCCGATGCTGAGCTGCAGTCGCGCTACGGCGGTGTGGGCGGTGAAGACTACCTCCATCTTATCGAGGAGATAGAGCGACGCATTGCCGCCTGTGCTGCGTATCGATAACTACGGTAGTGCACGCGAATACGATTGTTAATCACTCCCAGTTCCACCAATCCTTTGGGGTACCTGGACTTTCTGAAATTGATGTCTAATGCAAAAGTGGTACTGACTGATTCAGAAGGAATACAGGAAGAAACAACTTTTTTGCAGATTCCCTGCCTCACGCTACGAGACAACACCGAGCGTCCAATCACAACCAAGCTCGGCACCAACCAGGTTGTCGAAACTAATCCCACAACGATTATCCAGGCCTATAGGCGAGCTGAAAAATGGGTCTGGATTTTATCTCCAGGGGTTCATAGCGGGGGAGGGTTTCATACCTACGACCCGATTAGTATGCGCTTCGTAAAATCTATTCGGCTCAAAGGTCGCAGGTTCATAACGGGTTGATCCGCCCATACAAAAAAAGAGATAACCCCTTGGTATTAAAGGAGTTATCTCCAGGGCTTCATAGCAGAGGAGGGTTTCATACCTACGACCACCCCGTATCAGCCCTTCGGAAGTTAAATTACTGCGGCAATAAACAACAGTAAAGCGCCGGCAGCAGCAGCGCTGAAAGTGATTCTTGACCATTTTGCATACCTTGCGAAATCTGGCTGCTGGTCTTCGAATTCGTGGTAATAGTCCTCTAAAACTGATTTTTCTTTTGGTCGCAGGCGAAGTTTTACATACAAATGTGCAACTATGGATATTAGAAAAAGCGGGCCGGCAATGATGTAGAGAACAACATCCATAGGTTTCCTAATAGTCATAATATGAGAAAACTGCTGTTTGTAATTACACTCTCAGTCTTCTTTGCGTTCATTAGCCCCGGCATTTGGCAGCAGTTTAATCTTTCGACAAGTAATTCGTCTTTCTCCGAGTAAATATCCACCGGCAAATAGCTGAAAATGATACTCTCCAGGGTGGGGGAAGACAATGCCGTGCAAATCCATCGCTAAAGTAACGATTTGCTTAACATCCTTAAACTGTACTGTTCCTTCTTTCTCAAATATAATTTTCTCCTCTTCCTGAGTATCAACGAGTCTTATTTTCGCTTTCGTTGCGCCATGCCCATTCGTTAGCTCACAGAAGAAGACAATTTGTGGATGTCTTGCCGGATATCTTGGAGCATTGATAGTTTGAACAATATCTATAATACTCGGCATACCAGAGACTTTGTCAAAAATGACTCTATTACAAGTGATTGCCGATAATAAAATTGGCTGTATTTCTGTCATTTTGTCAACTGCTCTCCCATGTTTTTTGGAGTATTTACCTTCTGCTTCATCAGCCGACCCATCTTGAACTTGACTGTTAGCTTAGCTGGAACATGAACTTTTTCCAGAGTCCTTGGGTTCTGTGCTGTTCTGGCTGCCCGTGTTTTAGTTTCAAAAACCCCAAAGTCGCGGAACTCCAAGCGGTTACCCTTGGTAAGTTCAGAGGTGATTTCATCGAAGACGTACTGAATTGTAGTTTTAACCAACGCACGCTTAGCCTGAGTATTTTTAGCAATTCTGTCGATAAGTTCTCTTTTTGTGATCGTTGACATAGGCTACCTCTATAATGATTTATTATAACAGCAGTATCACTCCAATAAGTACTCAGAGTAGTCTAACGAACAAGGCCCTTCTAATCAAACATTTTGTCGTTTTCTCTTTAGCAAGGTCTTTTTTTCTTCTGTAGCACCATCACTACCAATGAGGAGCAACTGTTGACAAGGCAAGGGCTGGATTTCGTAAGGATAATCTGCTTGAAGGAATCTGGTTTGCACATAATGCTATGCCTTGAACTTGTGGTGGGACTTTTGTTTACT
>JAUWBX010000290.1 GCA_030609625.1 Phycisphaerae bacterium | reverse complement strand
CAGGGGCAGAGTGTTATCGAATATTTGCGTGAAGCCTGTAGTTGTCATTTAAGCGGTATTCCTGCTCCATCGTTAATGAAACCAGAAGGCGATTTAGCTAAATCTGCCTGAACGCTTACAGATAAACCATAACTAATACCGAAAGAAATGTCAATTATTTTTGGTGGGCTGATTCCACCCTACATTTCCCCGTTTAACAACTCTGTTATGATTGAAGTTGCCTGTTGTTTGGACTTGGCGTTTTTTAATCGTTTCAGCACCTCTTCCTGTCTGCTGGTAAAGACAACGGGCGTTTTTAAATCGAAATCCGCAACGCCGCAAACTTGGCGGATTTTTTCGAGCAGCTTCTCGACTCCGGCACCTTCCTTAGCACTTATCGGCACTATGTTCGACAGAATTTCAGGTAGTCCGCCACGGCGGATAAATTTGCCGGTATCGAATTTGGCGGGCAAATCGGATTTGTTTAAGCATGTGAGGACAAGTTTTTCGGCTATTTTTTCAACAAGGCGCTCATCAAGCTGGTCGCTGGTCTGGCTGTTATCCAGAACGAGCATGACAAGGTCCGCCTGCTCTAAAATTTGAACGCTTTTTTTCTGAGCGGCTTCTTCAATAGTATCTTTGGGAGCGGGGAGTTTCTCATCCAGTCCTGCTGTGTCAATTAACCTCAGAGAAAGAGATTCGATTCGGCACACAGCTTCGACCCAGTCTCTGGTTGTTCCTTTGATATCGGTAACTATCGCTTTGTCTCGGCCGGCCAGATAGTTAAGCAGTGTGCTTTTACCACTGTTGGGCGGGCCTATCAGGGCCGCTGTGCATCCGGCGATAATCAGTTTTGCCGTTCGACTGTTCTCAAGTATCCGCTCGGCCTCTGATGAAATTTGTTTAAGAGATACTGCGTCGATGTTCCGGAGCCACTCTGCGGCTTTTTTGCTTAAGCCGGCCTCGACCTGGTTTATGATTATTTTGGTGCCCTGGATGGTTTTGGCTTTCAACTGGGCCAGCTTAGCTTCGACTGCGATTGTATTGACGGCTTTTTGTGCAGAGATGATTTTTGTTAGAAGCTGCTCTGCGGTCAGCAGCGCAGCTCCGCGGCGCTGGAGCAGTTGCATTATGTCAGCTACAATGAGCGGATTGCCGTGACAGTGTATTGCGAAACTGTCAGCCTGCTCACAACCGATAGTAACCTGGTCGATGGTTTCATTGCCGTCGGTGATTGTGCCGAGCAGGATTTCGCCGGTCTTAAATTCAGCCGGTTTTGTTCCCGTCGGCTTGAATATTTTTTTTACGACAGCCTCGGCTGAATCGCCGAAGACCTGGACAGTCGATATTGCACCGGTACCTTTGCCCGTCATTACTGCTGCGAATATACTCATATCTGGTATTTCGTATTTCGTAATCTGTGTTAATCTGTTTCAATCCGTGTAATCTGTGTTTTCTGTTTTTTCTGTGATATATTTTTTGTAAGCCAGGACGATACCTTTTACGACCAGGTTGGGCACAAAGGAATCTACGAAATCACAATCGTCCTTAATGGTTTTTGCGGCCGAGCCGGTAATGATGGTTTGAGGCCATTTGCCGATTTTCTCTGCATAGCGCCTGATAACCTCTTGCAGTGTCCCGATAGCGGAATAATATAACCCGCAGTTTATGGCCTCGGTGGTATTTTTGCCGTATGGTGCTTTCGGTTTGGTGATTTTTGTTTTTGGCAGTTGGGCGGTGTTTTCTTTCAGGGCCTTTGCGCTGATTTCAAAACCCGGACAGATAACGCCGCCAAGAAAAATCCCCTTTTCGTCAACTATGTCAATCGTTACAGCGGTGCCGAAGTCCGCTACTACTACCGCATCCTCGACGACATCATACGCCGCTGCCGCCGAGACCACCCTGTCGGTGCCGACTTTGTTCGGTTCATCCACCCAGAGACTTATTGGCAGAGGTATGTCTTTGCCTATGATATAGACCTTTTCGCCGAGTTCGTCCTTTGCTATTTGCTGGATTAGTTTGGTCCAGTCCGGCTTTACACTGCTGACGACGATGACGCCATCGCGTTTTTTTTCTTTCGAGCTTTTGGCGACGGGGATTTTGCCCCAGGCCGATTTTAAACAGGTTGCCAGTTTTGCTTGTGACCGGCCGGGGATGGATTTAATAAGTTGCTCCTTGTCATCGAGAAAAAGCCCGATATCAATATTGGTATTGCCGATATCTACCGCGATTATATTCATAATTAGTACCTTACAGCTCATATTTAGCCGTACCTTTTGTACTCTATTTTTTTGCCGATGTCAATTTATGGCCATTCTATAATTGTCATAAAGACCGGGGTCAATTACGGACAAGAAGTTTTGTTTACACCCCCGTCTTTTTCTGGTATAATTGCCGTATGGGCAATCTAAGTATTCCAAAGCTACAAAGAACTGCCTTTACAGTAGGTTCGCTTTTCGATAAGTCAGATGAGAAATCATATTGGCTTTCCAAGACCCCTTACGAACGTCTGGAAGCCGTTGAATTGATGCGGCAAATTATCTATGGCTACGATCCATCTGTCACCCGACTTCAAAGAGTTCTTGAAATTACTCGACGCTCATCAAGTTGAGTATTTGCTTATCGGTGGATATGCGGTTAGTTACCACGGTTATCCACGGGCCACCGTCGATATGGATATTTGGATTGCCTTGCAACCAGCCAACGCCGAGAGGATAGTTGCTGTTCTAAAAGAGTTTGGCTTCGACCTTCCCGAATTATCGCCGGAACTTTTCCTCAAAGAATGGCAAGTAATCCGCCTGGGCGTACCTCCTGTCAGGATAGAACTTGCCACAACGGTTTCCGGTGTCAATTTCAATGAATGTTACGCTGAACGGCTAACGGATATACTGGACGGCGTGAAAGTCAACCTTATTAGCCTGAAGCACCTGAAAATCAACAAAAAGGCCTCTGGCAGACACCAAGACCTGGCCGACCTCGAAAACCTGCCATAAGGACTTGTAAATAAATTATCTTCCATTTTTGGCCGGCTGCGGCTTCGGCTGGCGGTGTCAGCAAAACTCGGACTACCAACCAGTAGGCCTGCGTTTTGCTTCCTTGCCAGCCTTGTCCTCGCTGGAGCCAAAACGAAACCTAATTTCTTTACCAGTCCTAAGCTGGAAAACTCAGCCTGACGATAACCTGTCATAACACCACGTGAAAGATTGATAATGACAGGAGATAAAGGCCATTCTGCATTTTCATCTGGTAATCAGGCTCAAGCCGGATTTGAGAGGTCTGAAGAGTTAGCTGCTGAGAAGGCAATGGAGTGGATGCGGCAAGGGGTATTGCTGAGAATACAACGCTCAACGGGATATCTTCTGAAAGGATGAAAGAATGAATTCAAGTCGCAGATTTTTTCTCAAACAGACGTGTGGGTTCATGCTCGGGATGGGGCTGGAGCCGGCTGTTGGGACCACAAGGGCGGCCCGAAAGAAAAAGACGGCACCTAACATCGTGTACATCCTGGCTGATGATATGGGGATAGATTCGGTCAGTGCGCTGAATGCCAAATCCGGGGTCAAAACGCCGAATATCAACAAGCTCATCAGGCAGGGAATGACTTTCACCGATGCGCACTCCGGTTCGGCGGTATGCTCGCCTACTCGCTATGGGGTGTTGACGGGGCGGTATTCATGGCGAACGAGGATGAAATCAGGCATTGTCAACAAGTGGGGACCTCCGTTGATAGCCGAGGACCGGCTGACGGTGGGTAAACTGCTGCAGAAGGCTGGATACCATACGGCGTGTATCGGTAAGTGGCATCTTGGGTGGCAGTGGCACGATAGCTCAGGCGAACATACTACGGAGGCGAAGAAGGTTGATTTTTCCAAGCGTGTTACCGGTGGGCCGATTGAACGGGGATTCGACTCTTATTTCGGTGACGATGTTCCCAACTGGCCGCCGTTCGTCTGGATTGAAAATGACCGAGTTCTTGGGATTCCGACGGGTACAATGAAAGCTGATAGCTCGAACGGGGTTTCGTCGGGCCCGGCAATAGCGGGTTGGCGCTTCGAAGCGGTTCTTCCCAAGATTACTGAGAAGTGCGTGGATTATATCACCGAGCGGTCCAGGAGGGAGCAGCCGTTCTTTTTGTATTTTGCGATGACTTCGCCGCATACTCCGATCAATCCATCTGAGCGGTTCCAGGGCAAGAGCAGCGTCAGTAAGTATGCGGATTTTCTTATGGAGACGGACTGGAGTGTCGGGCGGATCGTCCGTGCAATCGACGAACTGGGGCTGGCTGAGAATACGCTTGTGCTCTTCACGGCCGACAATGGGACATCACCCAAGTGCAACTTCGAGGGCCTGGAGCAGAAGAATGTGCATCTGCGTGACCATTGGCGGGGACATAAGGCGGATATCTGGGAGGGCGGTCACAGGGTGCCGTTTGTGGCCC
>JAUWBX010000100.1 GCA_030609625.1 Phycisphaerae bacterium | reverse complement strand
GGGACGGAAGTTTTTGTAAAGCCACTGCGCGCCGGGTCGTGTCGATAGGTGGGCCAACCATTTGGATTGTCAATTTTCGATTTTTGATTGTCGATTTTGCCGTATGCGGGGCCGCGCTCGAGCCTGTCAGCGTTCGAGATTTTGTCCGGGACATCTCTATTGGTGGACGCCGGAGCCAGAGCGTTGAATCCATTTAACTTTGCTTCGATGTAGCACGCACAGGGATGGGGCGGCGCATAGACCAGGCCGTTACAAGGCATAATACCGTAAAGGCAGCCACCTCGAACCCAATGATGCGGAGTCCAGTGCTGCGAGCTCAAGTCAACGAATTCGATGCCGGTTCTCGACGGCAGGATGTACCTGTCCGTGGCCTTGCTCCGATAGCATCTCTGATGGAACCAGTAGGTCTTGACATCGGGTGGGAACTCCTTTTTTATCTTGCCTGTGTGCAGGTCCACTCCCGTGAATATACCTGAGTCCCTGCCGCCTGCGGTCGCCCCAGACCAGGCCAGCCCATCGATAACAAAAAGGTCCTCTGGAGAATTATGTCCGGACCGGGCTTGCTTGGCCGACCACAGCGTTTTGCCGGTTTGCGCTGAGAAGGCCGTTATGGCCCTGTTTCCACCTGAGAACAGTACGACATCCTCGTACACGACAAGTGTCGGGGCGTAGCCGGTCAGAATGGGAGAGCGTCGGGAAGCCGGCTCCGAGCTCCACTTTTGCTCGCCATCTGTCCTGTCCAAGCACACAACATCCCGGCCATCGTGGAAGTAAACGTATTGGGGGTCAGCTGCCAGAGTCAGCGGAGTTACACGCTGGGCCTTCTGCCACAGGACTTTCCCTGTGTCGGCCTGGACAGCCATTATTTTTCGCTCTTTTTCATCCCACGCCCAGTCTTTGTTTGCACGTTCCTTCGGGTCCCAAATATACGTGGACTGGGGCCTGAACTCTTTCCACTTTACCGGAGAATCTGTAACCAGCAGAAACAGCACACCATCCGAAGCAATGACCTCCTCGGTTGTCTTAGTGCCGTCATAAGTGCGAATAGTCCGGCCCGTCGCCGCGTCAAGCACAGTCAGCGGGGCATCGAGTCCGAGCGTGACGTAAACGCGATTCCCAATGGCGACCAGTCGGCGCGGAAGCTGGGCAGGGCCGCTCTTGAGAGGCCAGAGATGAGTATTCCAAGACGAAATCGGCCGCTTCCACAAAATGGTGCCGTTGAAAGCGTCCCGTGCAACGAGAAACCATTTCGGCGGCAATTGGATGGAAGCCTTCGGCCCTTCATCGATGATGTAAAAGATTCGCCCGCCGGTCGATACCAGCGCACTCATGCTGGCCATGTGGTCGTGATGCCGTGCCCATCTTGGGCTACCGACCCATTGCAGGTGGCGTGGCGGTCCGACAACCGAATCGTGTGCCACGGCATTGCCGCTTGCATCATACATGTAATGCGTCCATTCGTCTATCTCTTCGGGACGGGGCTTGACCGTCTTTGTCCATATATCACCCTTCTTAATGTAAGCGGCGCCGTTGGGAACCAAAACGCGCAAAATCTCGTCCATCGGGACATCAATCGGTTGCTCCGAGACGACGAGGTTGACGAGATTATCTGTGTAAGGCAGGCGGTTACCTCTGAATTGCTCGACCGTTACCTTGCCATAAAGCTTGAGCGACTGGATATGCTTACGGGCCTGCTCAATATTCTTTGCATCGGCGTCCAGGCCGTGGACCAGGTAACTGTCATTTTCACGCAGTGCGACGGTGAGCTTTCCGTCCCCGCAGTTCACGTGGACTATCAAGCCACCTTTCACGCCGCTGGCATCCAGTATTTGCTGCGCTTGCTCAAGTTCCGAGGAAGAATCCTGTTCCACGCAGCCGACCAGAATGACTGCCAACACCAATAACAAAACAATGCTCGTGCTAATGCACTCCGCCGTGCCTGCACCTGTGTTTGCCTCGACACAGGTGGCGCAGGCACAGGTGGCTCGCCTGGCGGTGCCAAGTCGCGACAGGTTTATCCTTGTTCGCGCAATCATTATGAGACATCCTTTCAGTTTGGAAATACGTTAAAGACCTCTATTTTCTCGTCATTTTTACTAAAGAAATTTTGCTACGTCAATTGAATAACGGGGCTTTGTGACGTTTTTCGGGTGTGCTTTATTAAGATGACTGATACTCGATGCCCGATGCTCGATACTCGATGCGCGATGCTCGACGAGAATCGAGCTTTTTTACAATTGACACGATACATACGTTTTAGTATTATTTCCAAGATTTTTGTAAGTGGTAGATTGTCCTTGGTAAGGGGGAAGGGCTGATTCTCGTACTGTGAGAAAGGATAGATTGTCTATGCGATTGATTTTGCTTGATAACTCCAATGAGATTAGAGGCAATTTTTACCCTCTGGCGTTGAGTCGTCCGCTCTGGGAGCTTCGATGCGGTTTTAATTCACTTGGCCAAAAGCTCATCGATAAGGTCGGAGCGAATGATGTGGCTTATTTCGTACCTGATTATATGGCAGATTCATATCGCGGGAAGGTGGAATGGCCGGTCAACGATTCATCCGTCCTGGACGGCGACGACCTGCTCATCGTGGACCCGCGGGTCAAAGCGGAAAGCTTTGATGTGACGGCCAATCCCGATAAAATCGGGAGTGAGGTCGGGCTTGATGAACAAGGCAACGTGCTGTATGCCCGCATCGCCAAAGATGACCTGGCAAAGCTGCCGCTCGCACCTGCGGTTACGCGAGTGCAGGCGAGAGATGAAGTCGGCAAGCTCATAGCCGAAGCTAAGGAGAAACTGCCCAACATCAGGTCCGCACTGCCGAGGTGGCAGTACATCTGGGACCTGGTTCTGGCCAATGCCGAGCAGATAACGGCTGACTTTGCAGCAGCCGGGCAACACGGTATTGAAGGTACGGTGGAACAGCCGAACGCCATTCGGGGTAACAAAAAGGACGTCTATATCGCCCCAGGCACGATAGTGCATCCGATGGTAGTTATCGACGCTGAGCACGGCCCGGTCTATATCGACGAGGACGCCCAGATACATTCTTTCACCCGTATTGAAGGACCCTGCTACATTGGAAAAAAAACAATCCTGCTCGGCGCAAAGTGCCGCGAAGGTAATTCAATCGGGCCTTTCTGCCGGATTGGGGGTGAAGTGGAAGAGTCGATTATCCATGGATATTCGAATAAATATCACGACGGTTTTTTAGGACATGCTTATGTCGGCGAGTGGGTCAACCTTGGGGCGTTTACGACCAACAGCGACCTGAAGAACGACTACTCGGCCGTCTCGGTAATCTTAGACGGGCGACGGGCAATCGATACCGGCTCAGTTAAAGTCGGCTCTCTTATCGGAGACCATGTTAAGACGTCAATCGGGACGCTGTTTAATACCGGCTCTTATGTCGGGCCGATGGCTCTGATTATGGCCACAGGTAAGCCCCTGCCGAAGTTTATAACGTCATTTGCGTGGTTCATTGAGGGTGTCGTAACAAAAGGATTTGGCAAAGGAAAATTGTATGAGATGGCCAAAATGGCAATGAGCCGGCGCGATTGCCAATGGACCAAGACCGAGCAAACTATGTGGGACGCTGTTTTTGAAATGACGGCACCGATAAGAAACCAGGCCATTAAAAAAAGCCGAAGAGCAATGTTAAATCGATAAAAAATGAATAGGAAGTGAATCAATGGCAACAGTAGAAGAACGCGTTAAAGCAGTAACCGCCCGGGTTTTGAAACTTGACCCGGACGAAATCAAACCAGAAGACAGTTTTACCGCTGACCTTGGAGCCGAAAGCGTACAGTCAATCGAGCTGGTGGCTATGTTCGAAGAAGAGTTCGGCATTGAAATGGAAGAAGATGCCGCCCTTTCGGTGGAAACCGTCGGCAAAGCGGCCGAATTTATTGCCCAGGTCTGCAAGGAACAGGGCGTGGTGACAGATGTGAGCTAAAGTGCCTAAAGTGAGCTAAAGTTAAAAAACAAATAACTTTAGGCACTTTACACTTTAGGCACTCCAAACTTTACGAAAGGACATGCAATGAACAAAGCAAAAAAACGGCATCCTCTGGTGGATGCAAAGAAACCAAACCTGCTGGAGGATACCTATCCGTATAGTTTGCCTCCGCTGATTCGTTTTGAAGGGCCGGTGGTTGAATACATCGACGGCAAAGCGGTGGAGTTTGACTTCAGGGCCGTTAAAGACAGGAACATTTTAATTACCGATACGACTTTCCGCGATGGCCAGCAGGCGCGTCCGCCTTATACTATTGACCAGATGGTACACATCTACGACCTGATGAGCCGTCTTGGCGGCCCCAACGGCGTGATACGACAGACCGAGTTTTTCCTTTATACCAAGAACGACCGAGAAACGCTTGACCGATGCCGCGCGCTGGGTCATAAATATCCTGAGTGCACCGGCTGGATTCGGGCACTCAAAGGGGATTTTCGTTTGGTCAAAGAAGCCGGGCTAAAAGAAACCGGCGTGCTCACAAGCTGCTCGGACTACCACATATTTCATAAGTCGAAATTCCGCAGCCGGGCCGAATGTATGGATAGCTATTGTGAGGTTGTGGAGGCGGCTTTTGAGGCCGGTGTGCGTCCACGCTGCCACCTCGAAGATGTGACAAGAGCGGATATCGACGGGTTTGTCCTTCCGTTTGTGGACAGGCTAATGGAAATGAGCAGCCAGGTGCCGGAAAAGCTTTCCGTCAAAATTCGTCTGTGTGATACTATGGGTTTTGGAATTAGCTATCCCGGCGCTGAGCTGCCCAGAAGCATTCCAAAACTTATCTATAAGCTAAACCAAGAGTGCGGCGTGCCGAGCGACCGCCTCGAGTGGCACGGACACAATGACTTCCACAAGGTACATACCAACGCCGGGACAGCATGGCTGTACGGCTGCGATGTAGTGAACACCACGTTGTTCGGCTTCGGCGAACGCACAGGAAATCCTCCTCTCGAAAGCGCAATTTTTGAGTACATCGCGCTAAAGGGCAACCTTTGCGGAATCGAAACAATGGCAATTACCGAATTGGCCGACTATATGCGCTCCATTGGCCTGCCAATCCCGGAAAACTATCCGTTCGTGGGCAGGTCGTTCAATACTACCCGGGCCGGAATCCACGCAGATGGGCTTCGTCGGGACGAGCAGATATATAACATTTTCGACACTGAAAAACTGTTAGACCGACCGCCTCGTGTAGCTATCACCGACAAAAGCGGCACCGACGGCGTGGTCCACTGGGTCAACGAGTTCTTCGGCCTTAAGGGTGAAGACAGAATCAATAAGATTAAAATGCACAAACTGGCCCGCTGGGTCATCGACCAGTATGATGAGCACGGCCGTCTCACTGCCATCAGCGACCAGGAGGTTGAAGCCAAGGTAAAAGAACTAATGCCCGATTATTGGGAAAAGTACAAAGGCAACCAGAAATAAAACGCCACCAAACTTGTCTGACGACAGTCAAGAGTCAAGATGGGTGTCCCGTTTAGTTAGTATCTGTTGCGGAAAACGAAAATAGACGATGTCACCCCTGCGAAACCTGTCCTGAGCTTGGCCGAAAGAGCAGGGGTCCAGGGCGAAAAACTGGATTCCCGCTGGAGTTTACCCCGCACTTTGATGCGGGGCGGGAATGACAAATACTGTTTCGGCAACAGTAAATAGTCAACTTGACTGACTTTTACATAAGTATAGCTTTGACAAGAGCATATGCAACTTGTCATTCTGAGTGAAGCGAAGAATCTCACACTCGGAACGGGACAAAATCCTGTTCTAAGGCCAGATGCTTCGCTTCGCTCAGCATGACAGTTTAAAAGTCAGTCAAGTTGAGTAAATAGTTAATTCATTTTTGCTCTACAGGTTTGCCTGACTCATAGAAAATCCCGATAAATCGGGATTGAAAGCAGGTTAATGGTTCGGCAGGCTCACCATCCCTGCCTGCCGGCAGGCAAGGCTGAGCGAAATCGAAAGACGGTAATTCAAGTGTACAGCAAGTGGCACCACCTTCAGGCGGATAGAATCGGGCAAATGCCCGGCACAGAGCACGTTTTTGCGGGGGTAATCATTTATTAGTAAGTGATTATGGAGCATTTATATTTTTTCGCAAGTTAGTCGCTTATTCCGACGGAGAACAGTCTTATGCTTGCAGCAAGTTTAGCTATGGACCCAATCGATTTGACCATAATAGTCGTATATCTGGTCGGTATTGTCGCTATCGGCTGTTTCGCCGGCTTTCGTCAACGCCGAACAGCAGAAGGGCAAGGCTATTTTCTTGCCGGCAGAACACTCACCTGGCCCGTTATTGGGCTGGCACTTTTCTCGACGAACATCTCGACCGTACACCTCGTCAGTCTGGCGGAAGAAGGGTACAAAAACGGCCTTGCGTATGGCAACTTCGAGTGGATGGCGGCTTTTACACTAATTATTTTAGCGTTATTCTTTGCCCCTTTTTATCTTCGTTCCAAGATTGCAACGCTGCCTGATTTTCTTGAAAAACGTTACAGCCGACCTTGCCGCGACTGGCTGGCTTTACTTTCTATTATCTCGGCTGTCTTCATCCACATCGGCTTTTCGCTTTACGCCGGTGCCGTAGTGCTGGAAGGTATGTTCGGCATCAACATTATGACAAGCATTATTTCCGTTGCGGTCCTGACAGGTCTCTATACTATTATCGGAGGTCTGTTAGCTGTTGTTTTGACCGAGTCGATTCAAACCGTTGTTCTTATATTAGGAGCAGTGTGCATAACAGTAATTGGGCTTAGTCGCGTGGGTGGATGGTCCGGATTAGCTGACTGTGTTGAACCGGTCAAACTGACGATACTTCGCTCATCCAGCGATGCATCGGGCCTTCCCTGGTATGCGGTTTTCTTAGGCTATCCTGTCATCGGTATCTGGTACTGGTGCGCCGACCAGACGATTGTTCAGCGGGTACTCGGCGCTAAAGATGCCAATCACGCTCGCGTAGGGCCTTTGTTT
>JAUWBX010000503.1 GCA_030609625.1 Phycisphaerae bacterium | reverse complement strand
GACTATCATTCGGCTAAAGCCGTTTGCCGCGGCGGTCATCGCCATACTCAATAAGCCATTGACCGGCCTGACCCTGCCGTCTAAAGCTAATTCGCCGACGATAATGGCATCATTAAGAACAGAACTGACCATGGCCCCCTGGCCAATGAGCATACCAAGGGCAATAGGCAAATCGAAGGCAGGCCCTGCCTTTTTCACATCAGCCGGAGCTAAATTTATTAACGATTGGGTTTTGGGATGCCTAAAGCCGCTGTTAACAATTGCGCTTTTGACCCTCTCGATACTTTCCTTCACCGCAGCATCCGGCAGCCCTACGATAACAGATTTCTCAAAGCCGCCCCGCGCAACATCTACCTCAACCTCGCAGATTATTCCCTCAATCCCTTCGAGCGTAACGCTATGTAGTCTGGCTAACATATTATTCCCCTATTTTATTGATTTGAAAGGCGCATTTTAAGACTTGCTTGCTATCACTGCAAGCAATTTTAAACGCCTTCTGCGGATAGAGGTGCATCTACTGTTTGAAGGTAGTTCTTTTCTCAACTGTAGTTTCTCACAGCAATTAACTCCTCAAAAATGCCGAAATGGAATCATAGAAGTTTACGTATAAAAATAGCAAATTCGTACTACCGCGTCAAAAAGTTTTTTTTGTTAAAGCTCTGTACGAGGCCGAGACGGCAAAAACAAGCGCACTGACAATTACAATGCACGCCCCGGTCGGCAGGTCAAGATAGTAAGAGACTAAAAAACCAGCCACTGCACTGGCCATTCCGAAAACCGTCGCCGCAAAGATAACCGACCTGTGCCCCGTACATATTTGATACGCTGCCGCAGCAGGGCACGTAATCAAACTGAATATCATCAGCCCGCCAACAAGGGGAAGATTAACCGCTAATACCAGCCCGCACAGAGCTAAGAAAAGACAGTAAACAAAGCTCTCATGCACCCCCGTCGCCGAGGCAATAGTTCGACTGAACAGCAGCACTTTCAGTTCTTTATTAAATAAAACGGCAAAGACCACAAAAACCAGACCGGAAATCGTAATAATCACCACGCTGCTCTTCCTCACAAAAAGCAAACTGCCCCAGAGCAGCCCGAGCACCTCGGACCGGCTGCCGTGCATCAGCCCTATCCCTAAAAATGTAAGCCCGAGCATCAAGTTGAAAAATATCGCCAACGCCACGTTGGCATCCAATCTCGACTTCCCAGGCCTGACCAAACCAAGACTCATCGAGCTTATCGCTGAAAAAACTACAGGCCCCCAGACCGGATTAACGCCTAATAGAATCGAATAAATAGTCCCTGCCATCGCCGAATGAGATATGCAAATCCCGATAAAAGGCATTCGCATACCAACAATATAGACGCCCAACAGCCCGGTACTCGCACCGGCAACAGCGCCCGCAAACATCACAAGGTAAAAAAACGAATCCATAAACCAGCTACCTCACGCTCGGCTCTTATTGACGGTGTACCTTCGGCCTGCGAGCGTCAGCATCTCAATCCGACACTGATAAGCCCTCTCAAGCACCTCGGACTCAAGGACCTCCTCGATATCGCCATCAGCCAGAACGTTCCCTTCATGCAAAAGAACCGCCCTCTTGCAGCCCGAAGGCAGCAGACTCGTCTCGTGCGAAACCATCACGACGGTTACTTTGGTCTCACGATGCAACTGCCCGATGATTTCCGTAATCTGATATTTCCAGTTGAAATCAAGATTCGAGCAAGGCTCATCGAGCATAAGTATCTCAGGGTCCTGCGCCATTGCACGCGCTATAAGGGCCTTTTGCTGCTCACCCCCGGAAAGACTCCTGAACGTTTGAGACCGCCGCTCCGACAGGCCCAGCCTCTCAATCCAGTTATCAACAATCTCATAGTCCTCTTTGTTCAACTGACGAAGTAAGGCCTTGACGCTCGTTCGGCCCATCGCCACCAGCTCGCGCAGCGTAAAAGGCAGCTCGGCATTGTACTCAGCCGCCTGCGGAATATAACCGATGTGCTTTCGCAAATTCGCTTTACGCCAGGCGCTAAGCTCAGCCAAATCACGTCCATCAAGCTTGACCGTCCCCCGATTTGGCCTTATCAAACCGCAACAGACCTTCAGCAAAGTCGTCTTGCCCGCCCCGTTGGTTCCGATAATACCAACAAACTCTCCCTGCCGAATTTGTATATCCTCAACGGCAAGTATGGTTCGGCCGCTCCAGCGAACCT
>JAUWBX010000517.1 GCA_030609625.1 Phycisphaerae bacterium | reverse complement strand
GACGCCGTCCGGGTCCTCTATTTCGCCGACGTTTCGTGGGTTAAAAAAATGGTCTTTGAGTTTTTCCGTATATTCCCACATAATTAGTTTTGAGTCCTTAGTTTTTAGTTTTTAGTGCCTGCTCGAAATCAGCTATTATGTCATCAATGTGTTCTGTGCCGACCGATGCTCGAATGTAATCGGCCGTTACACCGGCCGCAAGCTGCTCGGCTTCGCCAAGCTGCTGATGTGTTGTACTGGCCGGGTGTATCACCAAAGTTTTGCTGTCACCGATATTGGCAAGGTGGCTGGCTAATTTGACATTGTTAATAAACTTAATACCAGCTTCTTTGCCGCCCTTGATTCCGAAACCGAGTATTGCACCCTGACCATTAGGGAGATATTTTTTTGCCAATTCATAATCCGGATGAGATTGTAATCCCGGATAATTTACCCAGGTAACCGTATTCTGCTTTTCGAGCCACTGTGCCAGTTTCAGTGCATTCTCAGAATGTCTGGCCATCCGCAGATGCAGCGTTTCCAGCCCCTGTATAAAGAGAAACGCATTGAACGGCGACATACAGGAGCCCATATCCCGCAGGAACTGGGTCCTGGCCTTAATGATGTACGCCAATTCGCCGAAAGACTCGACATATTTGACACCGTGATAACTCGGGTCCGGCTCAGTCATCTCAGGATACCTGCCGTTTGTCCAGTCGAATTTGCCGGAATCAACGATGGCCCCGCCGATGCTGGTTCCGTGCCCGCCGATGAACTTGGTGCAGCTATGGACAACGATGTCGATACCATAGTCAATCGGCTTGAACAATATCGGTGTGGTGACGGTGCTGTCACAAATCACAGGCATACCGTTTTTGTGAGCGATCTCGGCAATCTTCTCGTATTGGAGGATGTCGTTTTTGGGATTGCCGATACTTTCTATATAGACCAGGCGGGTGTTATCTTTGATGGCCTTGGCAAAATTCTCCGGCTCTTTCGGGTCAACAAAGGTAACTTCAATCCCCAGTTTTTTGAAGGTCTGGCTAAACAATGTTACCGTGCCGCCATAGAGAGAATTCGAAGATACGATATGTCCTCCGGCGCCACAGATATTGAAGATGCTGACATATATTGCGGATTGTCCGGAACTGAAGCCAAGGCCGCCGACACCTCCTTCCATAGCTGCGATGCGTTTTTCAAATACGTCGGTGGTCGGATTCATCAATCGCGTATAGATATTGCCAAACTCTTTGAGTGCGAACAGATTCGCCGCGTGGTCGGTATCTTTGAATACATAACTGGTTGTCTGATAAATGGGCACGGCCCTGCTCAAAGTATCTGAATCAACCTCCTGACCTGCATGTAAGGCCAATGTCTCCAAATGGTATTCAATATTTTTGTCCATATTTACTCCTTGCTCGTTACGTAAATTACCTGCTCGGCAAACAGATTAGGTGCAAATCTTACCGGGCTAAGGCGCGTTTTAATCAACGGAATCTTCTTTTCTACTTTAACGCCCAGCTTTTTGCAGAACCTATCGAAATCTTTCAGTGACAGGAAATGTATATTCGGCGAGCTGTGCCAGCTGAAGGGTAGCTGCTTGGTTACCGGAGCTGTGCCGAGAAAGAACAGTTGTGCCCTGCACCGCCAGTGAGCGAAGTTAGGAAAACTCATAATTACTTTCTTGCCGATTCGCAGCAATTCCTTAAAGACCTCTTCAGGATTTTTCAACGTCTGCACTGTTTGTGACAATATCACATAATCGAGACTTTTATCAGCGTAATTTTCCAGTCCCCGTTCGACATCCCGCTGGATAATGGATAGACCTCGATT
>JAUWBX010000020.1 GCA_030609625.1 Phycisphaerae bacterium | reverse complement strand
ATTCTCCCAAAGCCGGCTGCGGCTCTCTGGCATGGACAGGCAGATGGTAGATGCGGACTTCGCTCAGACCAGCCGACGGTATCGTTCCCCAATTGGTGTTGGCGGTCAACCGGATGTACTGTGCCACCAGACCGCCAAGGTCGATGGTGATGTTGTGAGCCTGGCCGGGCTGGCCGGGGTTCTGGGGAAATTCGTAATCGCCCAGTGCCGTCCACTCAACGCCATCGACAGAGTGCTCGATGGTGACATCCTTGAACCCGAAGCCCAGGAAGTTCTCGAACTGTATGTTGTAGTTCCAAACCCACATCTCGGTGAGCTTGTAGGCCATGTCGAACTCGTACTGGATCCAGACCGGCTCGGGTCCTGCAGTATCGCTCTGCCACATGTCCGCCGCTTCCATCGAGTGCAGGTCGTCGGCATCCAGCCCGGAGCCGTTGACCGTGTCGGCCGGATCGAATCCTTCGGCAGAACTGGAAGCCGTGGCGGTGATGTTCGCAATCGGATAAACAAAAGGCTCGACGGTGAAGCTCCACACGGGGCCTTTGAACGCGGTGGAATCCGGCGGTGCATTGACTTCATCGACCCGCCAGTAATAGGTCTGGCCGAATTCGAGAAGGCCGTCGGGATCGTAAGTTGTACCCGTTTGGCTCGCCGTACTGGCGGTGGCATTATTGACATCATCAAAGACGGTGCCGAAGTACACATCGTGCGTGTCGGCAAGCGAGCTCGGTACCCAGCTCAGGACCACATCCTGAGGTACGTCAACAACGCCGTCTTCAGGACTGGGGCTCGCAGCCGTAAGTCTTGGTTTGAAAGATGGTTCGACATAGTCGCCTTCGTACCATCTTGCGGCATCTACCCAGAAATCACCGGGTTCATACTGTATGTGGAATGTGATGCTCCCCGGATCCACGTCCTCAGTAAAAACAGGAGTTGTTACGCTATATTCCGCCCATTCTTCAGTAATGATGTAGGTCTGGGAACCATATCCCTCCCACGGGTCTGCTCCACGTTCCGGCTTGAAACCGATCTCCACGGTACCTGACTTGGATTTCATAAAGACCGAAAGAGTGTAATACTTGCCATTTTCAAAAACATGGGGTGGTGAATGCGTCAGACCGGCATCCCAGGCATTTGCACCTGCTTCGGTAACCACAAGATGCAGACAAGAGCTTCCCTCAATCGGGTCTTCGGGAACCGCTGCGTCCACCAATTCTGTAACCACTTCTGAGGTAACGCTACCGTATGTGCCCCACGGGTCCATGACACCGTCCTCAAAGCCACCGTTATCCAGAAGATTCTCACCTTCTTGTGCGTGGCTTGTACTGACTCCCACGAGTCCTATCAACAAAACTACTGTCAACCAGACTATTCGATTTTTCATAATACTTACTCCTTACTATCAGTCGCTCTGCGACTTAACTCAATTGACTTCCCTCATTCAGAGGGGGGTAGTAGCCAACCAGCTCAGCAAGCACCGTGCCGGCGGCAAAACCCAATACCAAAGCAAAAGAAACTAAAAAATCAATTTCTCACACATTAATAGTTCTCCTTTAAAAAGGGTTAAAATGAAAACGGCCGATTCATCCTTCGTAGTAAGACTACTACGGAGAACGGATAACAATTATCACACTCACTATATCATTTGCCCAAGATGAGTCTTACGACTTGATACTACCTCCTTCCTTCAAAAGTCCAAATGTGAGCTGTTGATTGGAGCGCAAAAACCATCAGCGCGAAGCACGAGGCTCTTATTAAGACTTTGTGCCTCGCTCAATAACCTTCCAGTCAAGCTAATTTGCACAAAAATTATGTAGATTTAGCCTATTGGAAAAGCCAAAATCCACAGGCTCTACTCATACTATTTATACCATATCACCTATTTTCTCGTCAAGAAAAATATTATTAAATCTGAGAATTTTGGTTCTAAACCACAAAAAAAAACGCACAAGTTCCGTATATATAAGCAATTACAAATATTAAATTGGGCAAAATTCAGCCAGAATTTTGATGCGCATCAGGGAATACGATATCCAGCAATGGCAGCTTGTTTTGCAGTTGCTCATATCATAGTTCAGGGCAGGATAATACTGGTCCTGACATTTCTGCCCGGCCTGGTCCCTGGCTGGCTTTTTATCCGGACAAAGTTACTGTTGGCACCAATTTTATTCCACAGTATGGGGCAGGCAGGCAGGATGGGCTTTGGCCTATGCTGTTCTTTGTCAAAGTTCACTTCAAATCAATTGTTGACGTCGCAATTCCCACTTGCAAACTCAGCGATTCTCTATAATATATCAGTATGCAAAAACTATTCAACAAGATAGTATGCGGCGACTGTATAGAGGTTCTGGGCAACGTCCACGAGCCTTTTGCCGACCTTATCTTTGCCGACCCGCCATTTAATATCGGCTACAAGTACGATAAATACTACGATAAGGTCAAAAAGAAAAACTACATCGCCTGGACAAAAGACTGGATGAGCATCTGCAAAAAGGTCTTAAAACCACACGGCTCGTTTTACATAGCCATAGGTGATGATTACGCCGCCAATGTAAAAATCATAGCTGACGAATTAGGCCTTTTTATGCGCAACTGGCTCATATGGTATTACACCTTCGGCCAACAGACGAAAAATAAATTCGCACGGGCGCACACTCACATTTTTTACTTTGTAAATGACCAGAAAAACTTCACCTTCAATGATTATACTGTACGAGTTCCGTCCGACAGGCAGTTAATTTATAATGACAGACGTGCCAATCCAAAAGGCAAAATGCCTAACGATGTCTGGGATGAATTCTCTCGTGTGTGCGGCACGTTCAAAGAACGCCAGGGTTGGCACCCCTGCCAGATGCCGGAAAGCCTGCTGGCCAGAATAATCGCCGTCAGTTCAAACCCCGGCGATTGCGTGCTCGACCCTTTCAGCGGCTCGGGAACCACCGCAGCAGCAGCAATCCAATTAGGTAGAAATTACGTCGGTGTGGAAATATCTGAAAAATACGTCGAAAATTCAAATGAACGTTTAGCCCAATTGAAAAAGCAACACCAGAGCAACCTGTTTCTCAACACCACCGAGTTGAATGAACTAAAACGGCTTTCGACTGATATAAGAACACCGATAAAGGAAATTGCCGCCGACGGTAATCTTTTGAAGCTTTTTGCAAATCAATTTGCCGTGCGAATGAACAACCAAAAGCGCTACCGTCCGAAAGAAATAGCAACGGCTTTAGAAACTATCTCGCAACTGTCACCCTGAGCGAAGCGAAGGGTCTGGCTGGCAGAAATAAGAGATTCTTCGCTTCGCTCAGAATGACAAATTGAGTTTTGAGATAATTTCTTAGAGGATTTGGCCAGTTGAAAAAAGACAGAAGACAGAAGACGGAAGACGGAGGACAGAAGTCAGGTGGTCTGTCCTCTGTCGTCTGTCCTCTATCCTTTATTGCCAGTGCGGTGATGCTGACGGTGATTCAGGCGCCAATAAGCTTCTCGCTGTTAGCGTGGGTGTCGCTGGTGCCTTTTATTTTGGCCTGTTCGCCGGATGCCAAACCCCGTCGCTTGGCCCTTGTAAGCTACGTCATTTCACTTTTTTACTGGCTGGCTAATCTATACTGGATAGTTCCGGTAACTATCGTAGGCTGGATTGCTTTTTGCCTGTACACTGCCTTGCTCTGGCCGATACTGGCGCTTTGTTTGCGCTACTGCAGAACAAAAAAAATCCCGTTGTTTTTAGCGTCGGCGGTATTAATTGTCGGCATCGAACGAATGCAGGGTTTTTTCTTAGGCGGTTTTTTCTGGCGGTTTCTGGCACACAGCCAGTATCAAAATATAACACTTATCCAGATAGCCGACATGTTCGGTACGGCTGGAATCTCATTTTTGATAGCGATGGTCAACGGGCTATTGGCCGAGTTAATAATTGCCGCCCGTCTTGCTTTCGCAAGAAAGCAGGGGGGTCAAAAAAACATTTTTAAAATCATCCAATTACCAAAGGTCGCCCTGGTCTGTGCCGCTGTCGTGGCCACCATCATCTACGGACGATGGAGAATAGGCCAGGAAGACCAATGCGTTAAGCTCGGCCCTTATGTTGCATCCTTACAGTCGAACGTTCCTCAGTCGGTCAAGAGGTCATTCGAGTCCAGCGAGGATTTATTCAACGGATTGATGGAGCATAGCAAAGCCGCTGTCCAGACCGATGCCGAGCTAATCGTCTGGCCTGAAACAATGGTGCAGGCAACGTTAAACCCTGAAGTGTTACGGCTGTTGGAACCTTCGCATCCCTGGAAGATTTTTGATAAGGCCCTTCGCGAGCATTCGAAAGATACTGCTTTTGTGCTCGTGGGAGCATACGGAGGAATGCCGGAAATCCGGGAAAATTTAGAAGTCTATTTAGCTCAGAGATATAATTCTGCTTTTTTGTACAAAAGAGACGGTGAAAAGGCCGCTGAGAGCTACAATAAAATACACCTGGTTCCCTTCGGTGAAGTGCTGCCGTTCAGGAATAGCTGCCGTTGGCTTTACAATTTCCTGATGAAGTTTACTCCCTACAATTACGATTATTCCCTCGATGCCGGCACTGAATACACCATTTTTGAAATGACAAACCCGTACAACGAAACTCGCGACTATAAATTTAGTGTAATGATTTGCTATGAGGGCACAGTCCCTGCAATCGCCAGAAGGTTTGCTCTGGACAAGCAGGGTACGAAAAGAATCGACTGGCTTGTAAATATAAGCAACGACGGCTGGTTCGTTCGGTTCAAGGATGGGAAAGTGCTCCCAAGCGCAGAACTTGCTCAGCACGCAGTTGTTTGTGCCTTCAGGGCGGTCGAAAACAGACTTGCCGTCGTGCGAAGCGTGAACACCGGAATAAGCTGCTTAATTGACAGTTCCGGACGCATAAGAAATGGATTTTTGGCCGGCAATTTACCACCTAAAACTATGGAAAGAACAGGTATGCCAGGATGGTTCCTCGACAGAATTTCGATAGATAGAAGAACAACATTTTTTAGCAAATTCGGCGAATGGTTAGGTTTTTGCTGTCAAGTTTGCCTTATCTTGCTCATAATAGTACCGCTTTCGACAAAGTTCTTCAGAAGCAGAAAATACAGAACTCGTTCATCAGGGTCGCCAAATGGAACATAAGCTCAAAAAAATAAATATTTCCATCCTTGAGGTCTTGCTTTTTGCTTATCTGATGGTATTTGCCTTCGGATGCGATGAATCGTTACAAACAACATCCGGCGATTTCAACGTTACCAATATAAATACGCCCTGGGCAAAAGCTCTCCGAATCATCGAGGAGGCTTTGGCCGACAATGACCCATTGGTCAGGAGTCGTGCCATTGAAGTGGTCGCTTCCACAAGGCAGCTCAAACTAATGCCTCAAGTACGTCGATTACTGCAAGATGATTTTGTGCCGGTCAGATTTGCAGCAGCTTTAGCTGTGGGTGACCTGGAATACTCACCTGCGAAAAGGTCGGTAAATAAATTACTGAAAGATAATGATGCAAATGTAATAATTGCCGCTGCTTATGCGATGGGGAAGCTTGGTTCTTTTGAGTATTTGGAAGTTCTTCGTAAAGCAGCAGCCAACGAAGACCAGAAGGTCAGGGCTAATGCTGTCTTACTATTAGGCAAAGGTGGTGATAAAAGCTCGTTACAGCTCCTGTGGCACACCATGCAAGACAAGGATTCAGATGACAGGGTCGTATATCAGTCGGCAGAAGCCATAGCAATGCTCGGTGATGAGCAGATATTTCCAAAGCTCTGGACAATGTTGATAAGTGCTTACGCGGACGTCCGGCTTATGGGCGTAAGGGCAATGGGCAAGCTTGGAACGCCGGATGCAAAAAATGCCCTGATTAGAAAGCTGGACGATGATATTCTGGAGGTCAGGCTGGTTGCAGCCGAACAGCTCGGCGTCTTCAGAAATCCCATCGGCGAACCCAAAGTCCTCGATGTTTTCGAAAAAAAACTCACCAGAACTCTGGATAAGCAGGCCAGCGAACGTATCAATGTGCTGACAGCCCTGGCGATAGGGCAAATTCGCACACCTGGTCTGATAAAATTTCTGCCCCAATTACTTGAAAATGAGTCGAAATTTGTCCGTATTGCCGCTGCCAAGGCCGTTTTTCAGTCTATAAAATGAAATAATTGAACCCTGAAAATCCTATTGTTATCGGATTTAGCACCGTCTATTTTTCGTCGTTCATTTTAATTTGGGCTATTTGCCAAAAATAACTTGACCTTTCAGGGTTTTAATCGTAAAATTACAGTATATACATAATATCAGGGCATGGGGCCCCATTTTGTGTGCCCGTACCAATTAACTTCAGGCTCACAGTTAATTCGGTGCCGGGCGAAATGGAGGCTTTCCAAAACCCTTTATCGTGTTTAGCATGCCTCCAAAGTGGGGTAATGGGTGTAGTGAAAAGAAAACACAAAGTTAACGAAAGGAGCCTGTTTTGAGTACACTTACAAAGGTTTTAATAGTTCTGCTGACATTATCCTCGATTTTTCTCTGTGGTATTGTCGTAACTTACGTTGCCAATGCTGACAATTACAGACAAAAATATCTTGACGAAAAGAGGGTAAAAGATGCTAAAGTGGAGAGTGAGAAACAAGCCCAGAAAGACTTTAACGACATAAAGAATAAAATGGACACGCAGAAAACGGAGCTGGGTAATGAGATTGCCGCACTCGATAGAAAGAAAAGGGAATTAGAAACCGATCTGACCGAGGCTATAAGAAGAGCGGACGAAAAGGATTTGCTTGCGAGTAAATGGGAAGACCTAACCATAGAATTCACCAAAACCAACGAGAGTCAAAGACAGTGGTTAGAAGATACGCTCGCTAAGCTAAAGGCAATTGAAGTTGAGCAAATCGAGGGAGATAAAGAGCTCAAAGAAACCACAGCGGCCCTTATTGAGAAAATGACAATAATAGAGACGCTGGAAAAACAATCGAAATTCCTGCTCGAAGAAAAGACATATTTGCAAAACGAGTTAGACAAGCTCCTCCGGCGATCCGGTAGAGCTGTTGCTCCTCCGGTGCCGGTTACTCCGACAAAGGAGAAAGTTCGAGTAGCTCCTCCCACAGTAGATATCGGCCTGAAAGGATTGATAACAACGGTGGACCTCGAAAATTCTCTCGCCGAGATATCCATCGGCGCTGCAAGTGGAGTCAAACCAAATATGAAATTCCACGTAACCCGCGTCGATAGGTTTATTTGTGACATTGTGATTTTAGACGTTGAGCCTGAAAAGGCAATCGGCACACTCGAACTTATGGACGTTACAAAGGAACAGCCTAAAGCCGGCGATAACGTAAGTACAAATTTATAATATGAGTTCATTGTTCATAGACCACGAACTATAAACTACGAACTATGAACACACTATGTGAGGTTGATAGATGAGTCCTAATGGGCAAGCTCGCGGCAAAAAGGTAACTGTACCGTATAATCTCTATACGATTATTCTTGCTTTGGCGTTTTGCGCAGTCCTGGCTAGTGCAGCGTTTGTCGCCTACCAGTGCTATACACAGTACGGTACATTATTCAAAATACCAACGTAAATTTCACTATTGACAATACCGCTCTTTAGTATATAAAGATAGCCAATTGGAAATTTAGAGTTTTGGAAGTCGAGAAAGGAGTCGAAAGTGGTGCTGGACACAATCTTAGGTTGGTTCAGTATGGATATGGGTATCGACCTCGGTACCTGCACTACCCTGGTCTGTGTCCGCGACAAAGGTATTGTCCTCAATGAGCCCTCCGTCGTTGCTGTTCGCAGAGGAACCAACATTGTCCTGAACAACGGCGAAGCTGTCGGTCTGGTTGCACGTGAAATGTTAGGCAAAACACCAGGCTCGATTAGCGCAATAAGACCCCTCAAAGACGGCGTAATCAGCGATTTCGAAATCACCGAAGCAATGTTAGGCTATTTTATCAGGAAGGTGCACGGCAGGGGCGGTCTTGTCAGGCCACGAGTGGTAATCGCCGTGCCGAGTGGAATAACCGCCGTTGAACGCAGGGCCGTCATAGATAGTGCCGAACGTGCAGGTGCACGCAAAGTCTATCTGGTTGATGAACCAATGGCCGCAGGAATCGGTGCCGCACTACCAATCACAGACCCTACCGCTTCAATGATTGTCGATATCGGGGGCGGAACTACCGAAGTGGCCATAATGAGTCTGGCCGACATCGCCACCTCCGAATCAATTCGCATCGGCGGGGATGATATGGATGAAGCTGTAATAAACCATCTTAAGAAAACTTACAACCTGCTCATCGGCGAGGCAAGGGCCGAAAAAGTCAAGATACAAATCGGCTCCGCCGCTCCACTGGAAGAAGAATTGACGATGGAAATAGCCGGCAGAGACACCATCTCCGGTCTGCCGAGAAAAATCGTCATAACAAGTGAGGAAATCCGTGAGTCGCTCCGCGACCCCATCGCTACAATCATAAATACGGTTACGGTAACACTGGAAAAAGCCGAGCCGGAATTGGCCGCCGACCTCATCGACAACGGCGTACACATTTGCGGCGGCGGCTCACTGCTGCGCGGAATGGATGCGGTACTGGCAAATGCAACCGGCCTGAAAGTCGAAATAGTTGACGACCCGCTAAGCTGTGTAGCGCGTGGTACCAGCGTCTATCTGGAAAATCTGGAGTTGTGGAAGGATACGATGGACCATAACGAATACGGATGGGAATGATTCGTCGTCCATCGTGCGTAATGCGTATTGTCTGAGAAACTAAATATACGCAATACGACCTACACCAAACGATAATGGCAAGGAAGCAAATTAGAGTCTCCAGACGAATGTTGTTTACCTGGTTTACGTTAGCCGGGTTCATCTTCCTTTTCTCCCCGGGAAATCTAACGAATAAATTCCAGTTTGCTTTCCACCGCATTTTCCGCTGGCCCTTAAGAATTGGCAGAAACATTTCACTTTCGGCCGGTACACGCCAGCCACTTAGAGAAAAAGATGTGGTCAGTCGAGATGAATACAAAAGACTTCTAAACCATCTTGCCAACGTTATACAGCAGCGTAATGATGCACATCAAACTGTACAAAAGCTATCCAAAATGCGCAATATATCAGCCTGGGAACGAATGGGCTTTGTGCCGGCTGATGTGATTACTGTCTCTATCAACGAGCTGCGCAGCGAGCTTATCATCAACCGCGGTCAGGATGATGGCCTGGCTAAGGACCAATTCGTTCTGGCCGACAACAGTGTCATCGGAACCATAGCTGATGTGGACGCCCACACCGCACGGGTCAAGCTGTTTACCGACCCAACATCCAACAACATAGCGGTAAAAATAGGGAACTCAAAATGCCTCATACAAGGCAGCGGCGGCAACTTGGCCAAGATTTCTATGGCAAAGTACAAAGTCAAAGTCGGCAGTGAGGTTATGGCCGGTAAAAAACCAGGATTCCTGGATACACCAATGATTATAGGAAAAGTGGCTCGATGCGAACACAATGCCGAACCTTTGCTTTGGGATATAATGGTCGAACCGGTTTGTAACATACAAGAGGCAGAAAACGTAGTTGTAATAGTGATGAATCCGACAGATTAACCAAGGGTTTCCATTTTTTTGCATTAGGGCTCAAGATGGAAACGGCTGAGGATATATAAATGCGATGGTTCCGGTTTGCAGTTTTAGTTCTTCTTGCCACTGTCCTGCAAGCCAGCTTTTTTGTGGATTTGAACATCAAGCCTGATTTATTGTTAATCCTTTTGGTATTCTTTGCTATTTACTGCAATACCTCGAATGCAATTATATGTTCGTTCACAATAGGTTTTGCCGCCGACCTTATTGGTCGTACGATGGGCCCGCAAATGATAGGCTTTGGTCTTTTCGGCACGGCTCTGGCATACCTGCACCAGGTCGTTGCCATCAGAAAAATGACTTATCAGGCCCTTGTGATATTCATCACAGCACTTTTGGCCGGCTCGATGGTCTATTTCTTAAACTTTCTAAAAGGTGAGCCGACCCCACAAAATATGTTCGCTGCTCTTTTCGGGATAGCACTGTACTCGGCCCTCGTAGGACCGTTTTTATTCTTGCCGTCTGCCTGGTGGATGCGTATAAAGATAAGCCGCTTTAGCCGACGTTAAACCCGCACCCTGAGAATGCCGAATTACAAATCGAAGCACGAATCACTAAAGACAGGATACGATGTACGATAAGCGAATCAAGATTTTTGTAATCCTAAGCGCCCTGCTTTTACTGCTCTGTTTGCTCCGCCTGACACAAATGCAGTTGCTTCCAAGCTCTTCGGTCCAGAGCGATATCGAGGAGTTGAAACGCCAAAGAGGCCAATCCCGGCAGCTTAAAACAGTCAGAGGCGAAATACTCGACAGAACAGGCAAAAAAGTATTAGCCGCTGATGAACCACACTTCCAATTGTGTATAAATTACAAGCTCGCTTGTTTTATGGATGACCGTGTCAGGCAAGGCAGACTATTAAAGGCCGCCGACAAAAATGATGCAGAAGCTGTAGCCGAAGTACAAAAAGAACTGGAAGTCGGCCTGGCAGATTTGAAGCAGATTATCAGCAAGTGTGCTCAATTCAAAGGAGTTAAACCTTTAGAGATAGGAAACGAGGTACAGAAAATAAACGATTTTATCTGGAACCAGCGTGCGTTTCAGGCTTGGTGGCGCAATTTCCCAAATTCTGAGGTTTTGCAAAACTATGACAGCAGAATAAGCATTCCAATTTCTGAAGCAATAGCTGATTTTGAAAAGAAAGAACCAGACCGGGCAAAACGACTTCGGCTTGTCAACAAAATTGATATTGCCGAAATGCACAAACACTGGCTACTGTTAGAGCTGAAAACTGATGATGATATTTTTGCCGCTCAATTGGAGTTTTTGAACGTCGATGGTATTCAGATTATGCCGGAAGCGAGGAGGTTCTACCCGTATGGAACGGCTGGGGCCCAGACAATAGGCTGGGTCGGACCGGTAACACAGAACGAAGAAGATAGACGGCTCTTCGCAGATGACAAACTATCAAGCTATTTGAGTGGAGAGCTCGGCGGACGAGAGGATGGAGTTGAGTATATTTGCGAAACCATCCTTCGCGGCAGACGGGGGGAAGAGGTTAAAGACATAGACAATCAACTTGTAAGTCGAAC
>JAUWBX010000240.1 GCA_030609625.1 Phycisphaerae bacterium | reverse complement strand
CGAGGCTTCCAAGGCAGAGGTATGATGGGTAGGGGCGGCCTGGGCTTCCAAGGCAGAGGTATGATGGGCAGGGGCGGTCGAGGCATTCAAGGCAGAGGTATGATGGGCAGGGGCGGTCGAGGCATTCAAGGCAGAGGTATGATGGGCAGAGGCGGCCTGGGCTTCCAAGACAGAGGTATGATGGGCAGGGGCGGCCAAGGCTTTCAACCCAGAGGTATGGGCATGCCAGGCCCGGCTATGCCGCCACCCCCAGATGTGAGACCGTTCCCGCAGATATCGCCCGAAGATGTAATAAGGCCTGTGCCACCAATACAGCGTAGGGGTATGGGCAGACGGGAGCGAGACTTACCGGAGCCAAAGGAAGATGAAGATGTAGTCAGGCCGATGCAACGTAGAGGCATGGGTAGCTGGGGTCAAGGCAGAGGCATGATGAACAGGGATGGGCAAGGTTTTTCGCCCAGAGATATGGGCAGTATGGGCAGGTGGCCAGGACCGAGATTCCCAGAACCAAAGCCGGAGAATGATTAGGGTAATCCCGCACTAATTGTCCGACGATGGGAGGTTTTCCCGACCACAACATATAGGCCCGTGATATAAGTGCAATTGGTGCGGGATGGTTGGGTAAAGTTCGCGTTAAGAAATAAGTTAAAGAATAATGGTTCGACAGGCTCACCATCCTGAGCGAAGTCGAAGGATTGGAGTATTGTTTAGCACAATAACCACCCTCCTTAAAAGGGCTGGATGCGCTGTTTCAAGTGCGCATCCAGTCTTTATTTATTATGTTGTATGGATGAAAGTTAAATTCTAAACCCTAAATACTAAATCCTAAACAAATTCTAATGACCCAATATTCCAAATCCCAAACAACAGCGTTTTCACCGTAAGGCGTCCCCCAGGGAGAACATTAGGATTTTGAGATTTGAGATTGTTTAGAGTTTAGAGATTAGAATTTAGGATTTATTCTTTTCTGTTTAGTGCCAATCGCTTGGGTAGTAGATGGCTTCAGGCTGAATGCGAAACTTTCTACACAGTCCATCCAGGAGTGTTTCTATCCTCTTTATCTGGCAATCGGTCAGGTGCGTGGTTTTGCCGTCGGCTATGACACAAATTCGGATAGTTTGACTGCTGCCGTACCAGGTTTGGCCTGGGATGAGCGGCCATTGTCTTTGCCACTTTTCTGTTGGCTGTATTTGTCCGTCTTCGCCGCCGCGGCCGTTGCATAAACAGAAGTGGAAGTTGGCGTCCTCGGGACCAGCCAGGCCGCCTCGCCGCGCCAACTGCTCTATATTGCCGTCTTTGGTGCCGCTGTAGTAAATCTCGATGCGGTTCCAGCGGTCCGGGGATTGAGCGGCCCGGGAGGAGATAGCTTTTTGGACAGGGTCGAGCCGATAATATGTCCAAAGAGAAAATGGGCCGGCAGATGGGGGATTATGGCCCAGTGCCATTAAGATTATCGCCCCGATTGTCATCGAAGCCAGCAGTGTCGCTAAGACTTTTGTTACTCTCACCTGATTCGGCATAGTCTCGTCCTTGAGAGTTGTCGCTTCAGTCCCGATTTGTCGGGATTGTGAAATATCATCCTTGAACTAAAGTGAGCTAAAGTGCCTAAAGTGAGCTAAAGTGAACTAAAGTTAAGAAAACAAATAACTCAGGCCAACGGCCTGTACTATATCAAACCCGCCTGTGGCGGGGGCACTTTACACTTTAGACACTTTACACTCGACAGTCCCTTATACATTAAACATCGGCACCTACCTACGAATTACTCCAAATTTTGCCAAAAATTCTCTAATTTATCCCGCCTTGGCGGACTTTCAGCAGGCTATTAGAGTATCAGATTATCAGGTAGTGGGCATCAGGCTATCAGAACATCAGGCTTGTTTTCCCACCGTAAGGTGTCCTGCGGACTGATGCCCTGATATACTGGTAACTCCACAGGACACCTTACGGCGCTACATCCTGATTTCCGGTTCTCCTGATACCCATATTTTAGGCACGGTTTTATAAGATGTGAAAAACAAAACATCTCACAAGTAGCCTGTTATAAATATGTTGATTTATGGAATTGCGGTCTGTAAGATTTGGTTTATGGCAGGTCATTTAGAAACAGGAAGAAAAGAAATAGCATCAGAAAACAGAAGACAGAAGTCGGAAGTCAGAAATCAGAACCTTGTCTGCCGGCAGGCAGGGTCAGAGTCCGTCCTCTGTCTTCCGTCCGCTGTCTTCCGTCCGTTGTCTGCGGAGCAAATCGCTCAATTGACTCACCAGGGGTGCAGTTGCGAGGACTGGTCGAAGGTCCGGGTTGCCGATGGCTTCGACGCAGAGCGAGTAAAATCGACACATTTTTGCGGGCAAGTAAAGCTGGGGGTCTTTGTTAAGCGAGTCTCATTTTTTGGCGGTGTTAAGAAGCCGGCCGGGATTAGTAACGCCACGATTCACAACTGCACAATCGGCAATAACGTATATATAAGTCATGTAAGGAACTATATCGCCAACTATGTGATTGAAGACGACGTGGTGATAGAAAACATTGACCTGCTTGCGGTGGAAGGGGCAAGCTCATTCGGAAATGGTACCGAGGTTGCGGTTGTTAATGAAGCCGGCGGCAGAGAGATACCGATTTATGACCATTTATCGGCCCATACGGCTTATATGACAGCGTTTTATCGCCACCGGCCGGAAGTAATTGAGAAGCTACAAAAAATGATAGCCGACTACACCGCCTCGGTTACCAGCTCTATGGGGGTTGTGGGCAGAGGTGCCCGGCTTATTAACTGCCGAATTATCAAGAACGTCAAAATAGGTCCCGCAAGCGTGATAGAGGGCGTGAGCAGATTGGAAAACGGCTCGGTTAATAGCTGTTCGGAGGACCCTGTTTATATCGGCCCCGGTGTTTTTGCGGAAGATTTTATTGCGTGCAGCGGCTCGAAGATTACGGATGGAACAATAATATATAAATGCTTTGTCGGCCAGGGCACTGTATTAGCCAAGCAGTATTCAGCGGAGAACTCGGTATTCTTTGCTAACTGCGGTGGTTTTCACGGCGAGGCATGTTCGGTATTTGCCGGGCCTTATACCGTAACACATCATAAGTCCACGCTCCTAATCTCCGGGTTGTTTTCCTTTTTGAACGCCGGCAGCGGAACCAACCAGAGCAATCATACGTACAAACTTGGTCCGACCCATCAAGGCGTAATCGAGCGCGGCTCCAAGACCGCCAGCGATTCATATATACTCTGGCCGGCAAAAGTCGGAGCATTTACCGTTGTGATGGGCCGACATTATAAGAATTCGGATACTTCGGATTTGCCTTTTTCGTATCTTATCGAGCACGAAGATGAAAGTATTCTTGTTCCCGGCGTGAATTTACGCAATGTGGGAACGGTTCGGGACGCTCGAAAATGGCCTAAGCGCGACAAGCGAAAAGACCCAAGGAAATTAGACTACATAAATTTCAAACTTTTAAGCCCATATACGATTCAAAAGATGCTCACCGGCTGTCAGTTGCTTGCGAACCTTAAAGCGACGTCCGGTGAGAACACCGACTACTTTACCTACAATAGTGTCAAGATTAAAAACTCAGCGCTGGACAGAGGCATTAAACTCTACAAGATTGGGATTGATAAATTCTTAGGTAATTGTCTGATAAAGCGGCTGGAAAACAAACAGCTTACAAGCGTTGATGAGCTTCGAGAGGTATTGAAGCCGAAAGCCGAGGCAGGGCCCGGAAAATGGGTGGACCTGGCCGGCTTGTTTGCTCCGGAACAAGACGTGCAAAAGATGCTCTGCGATATTGAAAACGGTATTATCAGCACATTAGAGCAGCTAACAAATACATTTGAATCTATGTATAACAGTTATCCTGCACACGAATGGGCGTGGGCAGCCAACGTTTTGCAACGGCGATTAGGCAAAATGCTTGAGATGATAACGCCAAATGATATTATTGAGCTGGCTACGAGATGGAAAACGGCTGTCGTAGAACTTGACCGAATGCTTTATGCTGATACGAAAAAAGAATTTGCCGCTACCGCTCAAATCGGATACGGGCTTGACGGCGGGAAAGAAACAAAGCAGGCCGATTTCAAACAGGTAAGGGGGACGTTTGAAGAAAATAGTTTCGTTTTGGAAATCGAAAAACATATAATCCACAAAACAGCACTCGGCGACGAGCTTATCAGCCGAATGGAGAGAATACAGACGACAGATGACAGAGAACAGAAAACATCTGACATCTGATTTCTGGCTTCTGACCTCTAACCGTGTTAAGACGAGGACAAATTTATGAGAGTGATAATTGAACCGGATTATGAATCGGCGGCCAAGTGGGCTGCTAACTACGTGGCTAAGAGCATAAATAAATTTGGTCCGAGCCAGGCCAAACCTTTTGTGTTAGGTCTTCCCACAGGCTCTTCGCCGCTGGGAATATACAAGGAGCTGATAACACTCAATAAAAAGGGTGTGGTTTCTTTCAAAAATGTTGTTACCTTTAATATGGATGAGTATGTGAACCTGCCTAAAGAGCATCCTGAAAGCTATCATTCATTTATGTGGAACAATTTTTTCAGCCATATAGATATTAACAAAGAGAATGTCACCATCCTCAACGGCAATGCGCCGGACCTCGAAGCTGAATGTGCGAGTTATGAGGAAAAAATAAAAAAGGCAGGCGGTATTAAGCTCTTTCTCGGCGGTATAGGTCCTGACGGCCATATAGCGTTTAATGAACCGGGTTCGTCATTGTCGTCAAGGACACGCATTAAGAAACTGACTTACGATACGCTCGTGGCCAATTCGCGATTCTTTGATAATGACGTTAACAAAGTGCCCAAAACTGCCCTGACGGTGGGCGTAGGAACTGTTTTGGATGCC
>JAUWBX010000131.1 GCA_030609625.1 Phycisphaerae bacterium | reverse complement strand
TACTATCCTGATTTGCCGAAGAATTATCAGATAAGCCAGTATGATTTGCCGCTCAGTACGAACGGCTTTATTGAGATACCGCTTGAGTCCGGCCGGACTAAAAGTATTAGGATAATAAGAGTACATCTGGAAGAAGATGCGGGAAAGAATCTGCATACAGCCGGTAATTTTTCGCAGGTCGATTTGAACAGGACGGGCACGCCGTTGCTGGAGATTGTTACCGAGCCGGACATGAACAGCGCCGCCGAGGTAAGGACATTGGCGGTGGAGTTGCAGCGAATGGTAAGGTTCTTAGGCGTCTCCGAGGGTGATATGCAAAAAGGCCACATGCGTTTTGAGCCGAACATCAATTTGATTATCACAAAAGACGGCACAGAATACAAAACGCCCATCGTCGAAATCAAAAACCTCAACAGCTTCCGGGCACTTGAAAAGAGTGTTGACTACGAGGAGCAAAGACAGCTTGACGAGTTTTTAGAGACCGGCCGCGTGATGGAGATGGGTAATAAAACTACGCACGGCTGGGACGATGAAAGAGAGGTAACCGTCCTGCAAAGAGAAAAGGAAGAAGCACACGATTACAGATATTTTCCTGAGCCGGACCTTGTACCGGTGGAATTGACAAAAGAATGGCTGCAAGAAATTCGAGGGCGTCTATGTGAGCTGCCGATTAAAAGACAATTGCGTTACGTTGAGCAATACAAATTGAGTAATTATGATGCAGGCGTCCTGACGGCTGAACGCTCAACGGCTGACTTATTCGACGAAGCGGTCAAGGCCGGTGCCGAACCGAAGCGGGTTTGTAACCTACTAACGCAGACCGGCTTGAAAATAGCAAACGAAAAGGGATGCATTGTAGGCGATTTGGGGCTTAGACCTCAAAGCATCGCACAGTTAACAGGGATGATCGAAGTCGATACTATCAGCGTCAGTTCTTCGGTGCCTATATTTGAAGCGATGGTTGAGACTGGTAAAGAGCCGGAAGTCTTGGCAGAAGAGCTAAACCTGATTCAGAAAAGCGATGCAGGCGAATTAGAGGCAATAGTTGACCAGGTGCTTGCAGACAATCCCAAAGCCCTTGAGGATGTAACCAGCGGCGGCAAGAAAAGCAAGAAGGCCAGGGGCTTTTTGTTGGGACAGGTTATGCAGAAAACAAAAGGACAGGCAAATCCGAAAGTAGTTTCCGAAATTCTCGCTAAGAAACTCGGTTGAGGCCTTATGACAGACAAGTGGAGATAGAAAATGAAGGTAGAAAAAAGCAGCAATATCAGTAAATGTGCAGTAGAGCTTGACGGTGCAAAAGATGTTGAAATAAGATGGCTTATTTCCAAAGAGGACGGGGCGGAAAATTTTGCAATGAGGATGTTTGAATTGCAGCTTGGCGGACATACCCCTTTGCATACTCACACCCATGAACATGAGGTCTTTGTAATCGAAGGACAGGGTGTCTTTGTCTGCGAAGGACAGGAGAATGAGTTTAGCGCCGAATACGTGATTTTTGTGCCCGGCGGCGAGGAACACCAGTTCAGGAATACGGGTAATTCCGTTTTGAGAATGCTTTGCCTTATCCCGGCATCGGCAGTATAAGCCATAGCTTGCTAATCTTGATGTGTTAACGTTCTTAGGACTGGTAAATAAATTAGGCCTTGACCGCCGGCAGGCGAGCCTTGACTGCCGTCAGGCAAGTTTCGTTTTGGCTCCAGCGAGGACAAGGCTGAGGCCGCCAGCCGAACCTGCCTGCCGGCAGGCAGGGACAGTCAAGAATGGAAGATAATTTAATTACAAGTCCTTAGTGCTATTCGGTCTTACTTTTCAAATTCTGCTCTTCAGTTTTGGGGATATTTAGCTCCATTTTTTTATATTCGAGCCACAGTTTTGCAAGAAGTGACGCTGTTCCAAATGGGTACCAGAAAAGAAAAAATACGGTGGCCCAGAAAATATATCCTGACATATGAGCTGCTTTTAAATAGTCGTTAAGAAAAAAAGAACGATACAAAATAGAGCTGGCATAGGTGAACACCAAAATTGCCACGATTGTTATAAATCTATCTTGATTCTTCCACTTCTGATTTTTATCTTTGTCGGAATTTTTCTCTACGGTTTCCGCCGTTAGCCTGTATATTTCACGCAGAAAGTATATCAGAAACCAAAGAAGAATATGCAGTGACGTCGCGCTCCAGCAGATGGAGTGAACTATGTTATCAGTGTTTTGCCCCTGCTGAAATGCCCAAAAGGCTGCCGAGAATAGTACAAGATAGATTGTTCCGCCGATTATTTTCCCCCGCCATATCCGGCGTTTGAGCTTTTTAAAAAGAATTTCTTTTTGCTGTTGCTGCTTATCAACAGGCGGCGGGTCCTGTGCAAGCAGGTTTTCAGCGAATTCCTTTTTACTGTTGGGTTCAGACATGATTCGCTCCTTTTAATGCTTCATGGAGTTTATGTTTTGCATAATACAGGCGGGATTTTGCCGTGCCTTCTGATATTCCAATAATCCGGGCCATTTCCCTAATCGAAAAACCTTCGAGGAAATATAGCGTTAAGACTTCCCGATGGGCCAACTTAAGTTTGCCTAATAGCTTGTGAACAAGCTCTGTTTGCTCCTTGACAGCGAGAACGGTGTTATTGTTTTGGCAATAGTCGGCCATCTGCTCATCTGTTATTTGAACGTATTTGTTTTCTTTTCGAAGCAGATTCACAGCTTTATTGTGACCGATACGATACAACCATGCTGGAAACTTTAGGGGGTCTTGCAGCTTGCGGATGTTTTGGAACACAGCCAGCCAGGTCTCCTGCAGGATGTCCCAGACGTCATTTTCGTTCTCGACAAGACGCCGCAGATAGTAATAAAGACGCGGTTCCCAGCGATTGACCAGCTCTCTAAAAGCCGGCTCATCACGTTTTTGGCAGCTAAGAACTAAAATTGCGTTGGACAGCTTATCTTGTTCCATATAGTGCTCGGCATCATTAATATTTGCAGATATGCCAACATCCCTTGAGCGACTTCGATGCAGGCTACAGGCGGTTTGTACTATAGTCGTTTCTCACTTGAAAAAGGTTCGAAAAAAAGTTCGATTTTCAAAGGATGTAGAGATTTTAATCGGTACCGGACTGATAGCCCGCAGGTTTATCTCGCGAAGATTTTGCTTTCTGTTCCTGCGAATATTCTTTTTATATTTTCGCTGTGTCGGAAAATAACCATCAGTGGTATTGCCGTTGCCGCGATGAGCAACGGCCACAGATTTACAAAATCCCAGCCCGGCCTCAGGATTATCGCCAGCAGCAGGACGAGCGGAAAAGTAACAGAAGCCCCAATCGATGCTAAGGACACATACCGCCATATCAAAACAAGCACCACCCATATCGCAACGGAAAACGAGACGCAGATTGTATAATAAGGCCAAAGACCCAGTGCCACGCCGAAACTGGTTGCAACGCCTTTACCGCCCCTGAATTTCACATATATTGGGAAGATATGACCTAAGATGGCCGCACAGCCTACCGCCAGCCATAACCAGAGCAGAATAATTCTTTCAGTTTGTGAATTAGTGGATAAAGGTGTTTTAAGAGGTAGTGTTGCGAGCATTGGGACCATACCTTTAAGCACATCAAGCACAAAGCAAAGATAGGCCCATTTCCTGCCGAGCGCGCGGGATACGTTGGTTGCCCCGATATTGCCTGAGCCTATCGAGCGCAGGTCCTTGCTGTGGGCTTTGGCAATGAGCAGTCCGAACGGTATCGAGCCGAGCAGATACGCCCCTATGATAGCGGGTGCAAAAATTATGTACATTATTTTCGGCCTTTCCTTTGCAATATGGATTCATAAACAGTTACCAATTGTTTGGCAGCTCGACCGATGGAGATTTTTTCTTCTATATTGTCTTCGGCAATCGCTTGTGATGCTTTTTGGATATTGTTTGTATCTGTAAAATAGACAATAGCTTCGGCCAATGCTGATATATCTTCGGGCGCATCGATTACTTTACCGTGTCGGTCGTTCTCGAATAAATCGGTTGCGCCGTTGTATCTCGTGGTTATCACCGGCTTGCCCGCTGCTAATGCTTCGAGGATATATCTGCTCGATGGGTCATAGAAGGTAGGCAGGATAGCGACATCGGTTACTGACAGAGCGTTTTGAATGTGACTGATATAATCCAGGAAAATGACCTTTTTATGAAGGCTAAGCTTTTGTGCAATATGGCGATATTTGTGTGTTCTGCCGTTACCGGCAACGATTAAATAACTTGTGCGTTCCGTATCGCAGCGCGCCGCTGCCGCCATCGCTTTTAGTAAAACTGCTAATCCCTTTAATCTGAAATTGTTTGCTGCGAATAAGAAAAGGACCGGGTTGTCTGCTTCTTTGAGACCAAGTTCAGCTAATATTTGCGTGCGGAGTCTGTCGGCTGGGTCTATGTTGATTTGCTTGTCCGTTTTGACACCGTTGGGTATGACCACTATCCGCCGGGTGTCGGTGCCGTAGTGTTGTTTGAACTGCTCGGCAACATACTCCGAAAGTGCGGCGATTACCGGCCCAGTCTGTTTTTGAGAGAGCTTGCGCTCGGCCCGCAGAAGTATGGACCGGCGAAAATTAGTAAAAGCTGTAAACCTCTTATAAGATTCGAGCAGCTTGTTTTGGTAACTGGCGGCGTTACGAAAAATAGACTCGGCATACGCCCCGCCCCGTGGCTGATAGACATCCGCAAAATCGAAGGGTAAAACGCTGTGAATCAGACTATACTGATTTTTTGATAAATGTTTCCTTAATGTCTTTGCAAAGGTAAAGTAACAGACGCGCCTGCCCGGCCTGTCCCCGCATAGGATGTGAATATTTTTAGTCTCTGTCTGTCCCTTTGCGGCAAGTATGTGCGTTTCAAAACCGAGTGCGGACAGCGCAGTTGCCAGCTCAAAGACCGAGCGCTCCGCACCCCCAAGCGCCGTATTTGCCCGTTCAATAATAATTGCGACTTTTTTGTTCATCCTGCTTGTGAACTGATTCTGCGCCGCGACGTTTCATCTGAATGCAGTCGAACGTTTTAGTCTTCATAGTCTATGCATTATTATGCAAAAAATCCCGACAGAGCTTAACAGCAGGCTCAGCCAGTTCACGAAGTCGCTCTTCCTCGAGCATATAGCCGTAACCATGTATCTGCAGGTGGCGGAATAAAAGGAGATTGCGAAAAGCTTCGAATTGTTCCTGCGATACCAAAGACTGGTCCCGCGCGCTTAGCAGAATTTGCTTATGCCAGTTCTCGGTTTTCTTTATCTTGATATTCCTCGTATCCAATTGACTGCGAAGGATGCGTTCGATACCTGTGTACACATCTTGCAGAAGTTTTCCCAAAGCAATGACTTCATAATCTGTGAGTTTCTTTTTTTCAAGCAAATTCCGTATCAGCGTTGTGGTCCGCAGAATATTCTGGCTTTCTGCGGAGATGTAGTCACTTTCCGCGCTCATAAATGCGAACTCCCTTTTCTCGCACAATGGTGGCAATGGGTGGTTCCCGCGACAAATCAACCAGGTCAACAGGCTTGGGCAGTTCAAAAAACAATCGGCCATAGAACTCAAAGAATTTCTCGGGCGCCAAACCTTCAACAGCTATATCGATATCTGTTGCCTCGTTTTCATCTTCCACAGCAGAGCCAAAAAGCCAGACTGTTTTTACCTTAAACTGCTCAGCACAAGCTTTGACAATCTCTTTAAACTCAGGTGAAATCATACTAAAACTCCTATTACGGCTGAACAGGCAACAATTAAGATTCACATCCATATAATAGGCATCTGCTGTATTATATGCAAATAAAAAATCCTGTGCTTAGCGCAGGGCTTTTATTCAAAAACAGTTAAGCCTTTAATATTAACATAACCGGTCAACTTATAAAGGGGACAGGCCTGCCGTGCCTTATATCGTGCCGTGCCATCCGCTCTGCTTTGTTTATTACTTTACGAATAAATATTTTATCCTTTTTTGTCAGCCTTTTTTGGCCGGCATAGGCCATATAAAACCGCATCCGGTCGGTCTTCGAGAAATGCTTGCCCGGGGCCGAATAATAAACTTGTGCAATATCTTTTATCTGAAATCGCCGGCGCAGGACAATTGGTCCAAAGACGCGAGCCAGGTCTATCAGATAAAATTCGCCGGTATCACTGTAGAATATGTGTGAAAGGTAGAGGTCTCGATGGCGATAATTTGTTTCGTGGAATTTTTTTATAAAGGCGGCTGATTGAACGATAAAATTTCTTCGCAGTCCTAGGGACTCCTTACGGAGTTTCAGATTTTCGGTAGTCGCTGGGCCGTTAAAACAGTCGGGCAATTTTCGTTCTAAAGATTCGGCATCCGGGATTTTTTCCGTGATTA
>JAUWBX010000227.1 GCA_030609625.1 Phycisphaerae bacterium | reverse complement strand
GGCCGTCATCCAAACCGTTTCGGATGCTTCAAGTGGGGCCACACGCTGCGTCCGCAGGAAATCACTATTGCCGAAGCCCTCAAGACGGCAGGATACGTTACCGGGCACTTCGGAAAATGGCATCTTGGCTCTGTCCGAAAGGGGAGCCCTGTCAATCCCGGTGCGAGTGGTTTCGATGAATGGTTCTCGGCACCGAACTTCTTCGACAATGACCCCATTCTCAGCCGGGAAAGTATCGCCGTTCAGACCAAAGGCGAAAGCTCTATGGTTACTGTGGATGCTGCTTTGGAATTTATCGAAAAGCATTCCGGTGGCCGGCAACCATTCCTGGCGGTAGTCTGGTTCGGTTCTCCGCACGGGCCTCACCAGGCGATTGAAAAAGACCGCGTACTCTACGCCAACCAGAAGGAAAAGCAGCAGCACTTCTACGGCGAGATAACCGGTATGGACCGTGCCTTCGGCAAGCTTCGGAAGGAACTGCGGACCCTGGGCATTCACGAGAACACGCTCCTCTGGTATTGCAGCGACAACGGGGGCCTTCCTAAAGTCGGTGCGACGGGCGGGCGCGGAAACAAGGGCAATATCTACGAAGGCGGCCTCCGTGTCCCCGCGATTCTTGAGTGGCCTGCGCGTATTCCGAATTCCCGTGCAACTAAAGTGCCCTGCAACACATCGGACATCTATCCCACGCTTCTTGAAATTACAGGTGTGCGGATGAAGAACCAACCGCCGTTGGATGGAACCAGTCTGGTTGCGCTTATAGAGAACAAGATGAAAACTCGACCCAAACCGATGGGTTTCTGGGACCATCCTACCCGTGGCATCAAAACGCCGAGCCAAGAGTGGATGTCCGAGCTGCTTGAAGTTCAGAAAGCAGGTAAAGAAAGCAGCGAGACCTTTCGATTGCGTTTAGATGCCGGCGAAATCGCCATGCAATATCCTGAAGACAGCTTCCCCGGCCACGCCGCCTGGCTCGACTGGCCGTGGAAACTTCATCGGATCCAGGGCAAGAAAGGAAAAGTCAAACTGGAGTTGTACAATCTTGCAGAAGACCCCGCCGAGCAAAAGGACCTTGTCGCCCAGGATACCGAACGAGTGAACTCAATGAAATTCCAGCTTGAAGCCTGGCAAGTATCTGTCGTTCGCAGTCTTAACGGCAAGGATTATCGTTGAATCCCGAGTGCTTTCGGCACTGTGAAAGGACATGTTTGAAGTAAGTGCCTAAAGTGCCTAAAGTTATTTGTTTTTTTAACTTTAGCTCACTTTAGGCACTTTAGCTCACTTTGCAGGCTTTCTTGAAGCGGCTTACTCATTACGTTAGGTGTTTATTGAAATCTAAAGAGGTAAAAGTTATGAACAAATTATACAATTCTACTACGCTCCGCCTGCCGGATTGCAGGATAAAGAACGTGGATAACTCTCTAATCAAGGTTGGTACATAATTCGGGGTCAGATCACTGTTGAGGCGCGAATTAAACTAAAAAAAACTCTACCCATCAATCAAAGCTTGACAGAGCATTAGGTAGTAATATTATAAAAGAAAGGAAATTTTCTAACGGGGTAAAACGGATACTCGACCCCGGCGCGCCGGGACAGGGTTGCCGGATGCTCGTAGAAGAGGGAAATCGAGAATCGAGAATCAAGATATGTTTACGGTTAGTGTCGAAACGTACTTTTGGGCGTCGCATCGGTTGGTCCTGCCGGACGGCTCAATGGTTCGACAGGCTCACCATCCTGAGCGAAGTCGAAGGAAAGAACCTCTGCACAATCATAACTGGTCGGTTACCGCTGATGTCAGCAGCGAGAAGCTCGACAGTATGGCAGTCGTGATGGACTTTCAGAAACTTAAGGAGATGGTCGATAATATCGTGGCCGAGTTTGACAATACGACACTGAACGAAATCAGCTATTTTCAGCAGAACAACCCGTCAGCGGAGAACGTAGCCAAATTTATATATGAAAAACTTGGCCCCAAACTGCCCAAAGGCGTCAAGCTCCAAAGTATCAGGGTTGTTGAGGAGCCGGGCTGCTCAGCAAAATACGAAACCACAAATGACACAGATTCCAGTGGATTAACACGGACAAATCTGTGATAATCTGTAAAATTTGTGAAATCTGTAATTTTGTCCTGGAGGAGGTTTCTAAATTTAACGATTATTTAAGCAGGATTTTTGGTATAATAACAGAGAGCGAAGTTGGATCCCGGCGCGCCGGGACAGGGTTGCTCGATGCTCGTAGAAGAAGGAAATCGAGTATCGAATATCGAGAATCGAGTTGATTATGCAGTGTCAAATTTGTAACAAAAATAGTGCGACTATTCACCTGACCGAGATTACCGACGGTGTCCGCACCGAGATGCACATTTGTGAGCATTGCGCCGCCGAGCAGGATATAGCCGTTAAGAGTCATATCCCGATAAATGAGCTGCTCAGCAGTCTGCTTGCCGTCCAGCCGACAGATGATGAGCTGTCCGGCGCTTCAGAGCAAAAGCTCGCGTGCCCGAACTGCGGCTTTACGTTAGCTCAGTTCCGCAAAGAAGGGGTCCTGGGCTGTCCGTATGACTATGAGGTTTTTGAAAAATCGCTGCTGCCGCTCATCGAAAAAGCTCACAATGGCAAGACAACGCATTGTGGAAAGCTTCCTTCAAAAACATCAAAGAACACAAAAAATGAAATAGAGCTTTTAAGCCTGCGTCAGCAGCTACAAGCCGCGGTGCAGAGCGAAGATTACGAGCTGGCGGCCAAGCTGCGGGACAAAATAAGTCAAATCGAAAAATAAAAAACTATGCATTATAATCCCTGCGAATTATGAAACTAACAGATATAAGTAACGACATAAATGAGTGGTTTAACGGCTCCGGGCCGTTGGCTGATATAGTCGTATCCTCGCGGATTCGTCTGGCCAGGAACATCGCCGGCCACAAATTCCTTAGCCATTGCTCGAATACTGAAAAATCTGAAATACTTAAGAAGCTAAGAGATGTCCTGATGTCCCTCAAGCTTGGTGATAAAATCTTCTATATCAGCGTGGACAAGGCCCCGACTCTAAGCAGACATTTCTTAGTGGAACGCCATCTTATCAGCCGGCACCATGCCTTCGGTAAAGGCCCGCGAGGTGTCGTCATCGCCCGGAAGGAATTCTTCACAGCTATGATTAATGAAGAGGACCATCTGCGACTCCAGGTGCTAAAAGCCGGCTGTCAGCTATCTCAATGTTTCGAGCAGATAAACAATATCGACAATATGATAGAGCAAAAGGTAGATTTCGCCTTTAGCCCTCGTTATGGGTACCTGACTGCCTGCCCGACCAATCTGGGCACGGGAGTAAGGGTCTCGGTAATGCTTCATCTGCCGGCCCTGAAGATGACAGGACAGATAGAGAAGTTCTTCAGCGCCGCAAGGGATATGACCCTGGCTGTGCGAGGTCTTTTCGGGGAAGGCACCGAGGCGGCAAGTGACCTGTACCAGATATCCAACCAGGTTACGCTCGGTATCTCGGAGTTGGATATTATCTCGCAATTTGAAAATATCATCATCCCTGAAATAGTCGAATATGAAAATGCCGCAAGAAATCAACTGCTCTCCAAGCAGACGGATATTCTTGATGATAAGATATCACGAGCGATGGCCCTGTTACAAAACGCACATTTGATAAGCTCGCAGGAGGCGTTGTTCCTGCTGAGCCACCTGCGATTAGGAATCAATATGCACAAGTACATGGGGGCCTCGACTCCGGCGATAGAGAAGCTTTACGCACTCTGCGGTACCCCCAAAGATGTAGATAAGACAAATCCGCTTTCCATTGCCACTATAAATCGGCTGTTTATGCTGACCCTGCCGGCCCACCTGCAGTTAAACTACGGAAAATCGCTGGACCCTACTCACAGAGACGCTCTTCGAGCCCAAATCATCCGCTCAGCCCTTAACCAGGACACTCCGCAAAAAAGCTAAAATTCATCATAGCGACTACATGTTCACAGACCGGCGATTCGATATTGAAACGGGTCTTTACTACTATCGATTTCGATGCTATAATCCTTATAAATGAACTAACTTTTTATGTTGTAGAGTAAAAGTTAATTGCCGGGAGGCCCGCAGGCCTCCCGGTAAGTTATTCTATTACTACAACGCCACTTAGATTTTATTTATTTTTGATAAAGCTCTGTTGTATAAAAAGTTATGTTAATTATGTTAAATTCGAAATCCGACCCAGCAACGCTGGGTTCTAATTGATACCCGCCGCTGGCGGGTCGAAATCCGAAACAAACTCAAAATCCAAATTACCAAAATTCAAAACGGTTTTTAAGCGGCTGTAAGCGTTTTTGTCCCGATTCATCGGGATTCGGATTTTGAACATTTGATATTGTTTCCACCATAAGGTGTCCTGCGGAGAATTTCGGATTTCGTGCTTTGTATTTCGGAACAATAAATCAGGTTTTCGCTATTAAGTGGCGTTGTAGTATTAGGACACGGACTCTTCGGGACACGGACTGATACAGACCCTTCAGACACTGAGAGACACGGACTGACACGGATTTTTTTATCGCGCGGCAAAAGATTATCGGACGCTGTGAGGGGTGGGGTGGAAGAGTTTTGAGTTTTTATTGTTGAGTTTTGAGTTGGATAGATGGGGGACAAACAAGAGGGAAATATTGAATATCGAACAAGGAAGGAATATCGAATAACGAAGGGTGGTGGTTGGGGGCAGGTGAGTGGTGAGTTAGTAGTGAGCTAGAGCATTTTAAGATATGATGTACTGGTTTAGACCGTCATGAGGATGTCGCTTACAAAGAAGATTATACAGCCATATTGAAATATTGCCAGTAACTCTGATGCCACCGGCCTAAGCCGCAATAGGCAAAAGCCGGACACGAAAACTTAAATTGCTCTAAAGTGAACTAAATCCGCCGCGGCGGATAAAGTGCCTAAACCCCGTTAGAAATAAGACGTCGATTTCTAACGGGGTAAAGTGAGCTAAAGTTGGATGCTTCCGACTTCGCTAAAGCTACGGCGGACAAGCGATGCTGGATGCGAGACGACGGAGGACAGAAGACGG
>JAUWBX010000128.1 GCA_030609625.1 Phycisphaerae bacterium | reverse complement strand
CTAACTTTTCCTGGGCGCGAATGGCCGGCGTCAATTTGCCGCTGGGAATAGTCGGGGCCGGCAGGTCACCCACAGCGAATTGCACAGCCGCGAGATAGAACTGTAACATCTTCGGGTCCCAGAAAACGTCGGGGTTGTGCGCAATGGTGCAGTAGAAAACGCGTCCTCGGCCGTACTGCCGCACCCACGCCAGCGCGTAGTCATTGTCCTCGCGGAAGCAGTTGCCGCGCGTTTGTCCCTGGAAGTCGGTTTTCTCGGTATCGATGCTGAAAAGCACGCGGACCCTGTGCCTCGAATAAGGCTCGTGGACACGAAAAAACTCGTCCCGGTACTCGAAGCCCTTGCCGCCGAAAGGCTGATTGAGAGGGTGGTTGGGGTCATCGAGTTTGATGAATATGTGTTCGTCGCTGTCGCGGTGGTTCGCGCCGCGCGCGCCGAGCATTATGCCAAACTCCGGCCAGTCCTCATGGGCACCGGGCCAGCGGGTGAAGGCCACCGAGGTCCCGTGAACGCCAAGGAGTCCTCCGCCGCCGTAAACAAATTCGAGCAGGCTTTGCCTCAACCTGGGGTCTTCAAAGAGATTGCCCACCGTGTTGTTCAGAAAGACGGCATCGAACCGCCTCAGATTCTCGGGCTTGAAGACGGATGGGTCTTTGCTGATCACCGTCTCAAAAGCGCCGGTCTTTGCGCCCATCAGCGTAAAAGCCAGATTGGCAGTAGGGATGGAGCGATGCCCGCCGTATCCGACATTGAGGTCGAAAATCAGGAGCTTCCGATGACGGCGGGGCCGAATGAAGGCTTTAGTCGGAATCGCTGCCTCAATCCGTTGCCGCTGGCCGGGTTCGAGGACGGCCTGCGCCTCCGCAGCGCTAAGCCCAAGCCACGGCGCCGCGAGCATCCCAGCCGCCGCAGCCGTACTGCCCAGAAAATCACGCCGCGTCATCCCTCGCGTTTGCGTTGTGGCGAAGGTTTCCAAACCTGCGCTACTATGTGGCGGCTTCACTGCTTATCTCCGACAACCGGTGCGGTACTCTCGGCGTTTGTGATGCCCGGCGGCAATTCCATGACCCGGATATTGCGGAAGTGTATTTCGGCGCCTTCGGCCTCCAAACAGATGTAGCCTTTCTTGATAGTTGCATTGCTGATGCCGTTTACGAACTTGCCGTTAACCGACAGCTTGATGACGCCGTCAACACAAACAACAATGTATGTGTTCCACTGGCCTTTTGGCTTGCAGCGGTTCTCGAAGGACTTGCTTCGGCTGCCGCGCGGATTGTCAGGGGTCGTCTTCAAACCACCAACGCCAAAGAGTTCACCGTGCACATAGGCGATTGGCTGGGGCGTGCCGTCCTTCTGCTTGTGTAGATTGACCCAATCAAGCTCCAACATCTGAACCTCGACCCCCTTGGGCCAAGGCCTGCCCTTTTGCGGAACCCCTCCACTCCACACAAAAACGCCGGAATTACCTCCGGCTTCCATGTGCTTCCATTCGATGTGCAGGATGAAGTTCTCATACTGCTTTGCCGTGCGCATCACTCCGATAGGGCGTCCGCTGCATACCAGCGTGCGGTCGCGTACGGTCCACGTGTTCTCGGCCGTATTCACATTGACCCATCCCGACAGGTCCTTGCCGTTAAAGAGCTCGCGGAACTGCAGGGGGCCGGCAGCTCGCGCCAGGCAGTTCCCGCACAGCAGCACAACTGTGACATACATCAGTACCTTTGCTTGTGTTTTCATGGTCTTTCCTCCATCTTCATTTCTGTTTCCGGGTTAAAGTCTGTCTCGCCGCAAGACGATTGCCACACACAATCAATCTGCGCGACGCTCCCACCAACGGTGGGTCTAATACTGACCGGCGTTGCCGGCTCGTCCTGTCAAAATATTCAGACAAGTCATTTAATGATACAACACCGTAGCACAATTCCCTGAAATGTCAAGCCTTTAAGATAATCTCCTGCCATATATTCTCAATTCTTAATTCTCCCCACACTCAGCGGCTAAATTTCAACCAAAAACGCTGATACCTTAGACTAAAAATGAAATTTTTTGAAAATTTTTAACTTACCTTCCCACATCGAGTTACGAGCGACAAGCGGCAGGAAACAGTTATATTTTCGCATCAAACACGCAGGTAGCTCTAATTATAGAGGGCTTGCTTTTCGGCCCCTGGCCGAAAGGCCGTAAAATTCTGTCTTCTGTCATCCATCAGGGGAGAAAATTATCAAGGTTGCTTTGTCATTTACGATTCCTGATTGGTTGGTATGGCCATTAGTGGTTCTTGTGCTTTCATACCGCCGAATCCACTATGGCTACCCCTTTCGCAGGATACCACTTACCCAGGGTCAATACGCCATCGTGGACCCGGACGATTACGAGCGCCTAAGCAAATACAAATGGTATGCCATCAAGGGCTTAAATACCTTTTATGCCGCCCGAACGTGTGTAAGATTTATTTCTGGCGGCTAAGCGGCTTTATGCCTTGATTTCCAGTATTTATCCCATTGATTGCTGTAATATATACTGGCTAAGGCCATTACAGATTCGGCATTGTCTTTGTCCCACCTCATTCCAGAACCCTTTAGCCGTTTGGTCAGACAACCGCAGAACGATTCGGTGGGGCCGGAGCCTATATCATAGCCCAGAGCAAGAAAACAAGGATAATCGGTCATTGCTATGCGTTTGCCAATATATTCTCGTAGGTTATCCAGTTCCTGTCGTTTATCATCGTCTGTCAAATCTTTAAGGCATTCAGCCAGACGATCAAGCATTACCAATGAACCCTGATTTTTGGCAACCTCCATCATCTCTTCTTTCCAAGCCAAAGCCTCTTTGCTGCTTTCACCAAACAGCACATAACTTGCGCCAGTCACATGCTCTCGGAAGTGATAAATATCCAGTATGTTTTCATCAAGCATCGGCAACTGAATGTTGTATTGCTTAAGTATCCAGCCTGCTCCATCACTTACCGAATATTTCGTTTGGGCCTGTGATATATCCAGCTTTTGACCAACCCGACGCATTATACGGCCGGCAATCTTATGGTTGCCGCTGGTGCCGACAACATATTGATGAGTTTTGTCTTTATCATAAAACGCAACTACTTTGAATTCCTTGTAAGGGCCATCGCTTCCTTTACGAGGGCGGGATGCTTTGGCGGTGCTTTTGCGTTTTTCCTTTTTACACTTAGCCGCTTGTGTCTTTCTACGCTTGAGCTTTTGTTCTTGTGTAACCATAGGAACCATAACGCCATCTGTGCCGGTAATCAGCGTTTTATCGGTGCAATCTTCGGCCTTAAAATCCGGGCCTGTTTGACTCTTATGCTGGGCTCGCGATAGCTTAGAGCCTTCATGCTCTACTATCTGGCGAACAACACTTGAACTTATATCCAACTGAGCCAAACGCTTTATATTTTCACTGGCTGGAACAAAAGCATTGTTAAGACTTTCTCTGCAACATATCTCTCGGACACCAAGACTGTGATTGCTTGATTCTATACCCAACAGAATATCCATGGGAACAACTGTGCCATGATTTTCATTCCAAAAAACTGCCCGGCTAAACTCCAGACGGCCATTAACTGTCAGATGAGAAGTTTTTTGCTTACCTTTATTTTTCCATATCATTGACGGCTGACTGTCTCGAGGGGGAAAAAGCCTGCTGGTTTTTTTCCAGCAGGCTAATTGCCTTTTGGTAGGTCTTTTGCCGAAACTCTGCATGGGCATCTCGGACTTGCTCTTCGCTTTGATCCATAATAGCGCCTGCCTGAGCATTATTGATTGCATCTGCAACCTTCTGTGCCATACGCTCAACATCTATGCCAATTTCGGCCAAAATCTGCTCTGCTGTAACTCGTTTGTCTTCCATGACTTACCTTTCAAAAAAATAACGAAAATATCGAAATCTTTAGTGCCGTAAGTCATTGTAAAACATGTAGTTACATCGCGCCAGTAAAAAATCTCACACACCGCCCGAACGCCCGAACTATCAGGTCCGGGATAAACAACAAACGCATCTGTATTAAGATGCACCGAGAGATAATAAATCCTCCCTATCCTCTCGTCGTTGACCATATCAACCGTAACGGCTTAGACAATCGAAAAGCAAACCTCCGCCCGGCTACACACGCTCAGAATAGTATCAACAGGACACACATCAAGACAAAGGATTCTCTCTCAACATACATTGGAGTATTCTGGCTCAAACGCAGAAAGAAATGGAGGGCCCAGATACGCTTTAACGGCATACAAAAAACAATCGGATACTTCGACGATGAAATCAAAGCCGCAAAAGCATACGATGATGCGGCAAGGAAGCATCACGGCGACTTCGCAGTCCTAAATTTCCCAGTGTCGTCAAGTCGCTAAAGCCGGAGTTTATCCGCCTCCGGCGGAATAAAGCCGCTAAAAAATACCACGGCGATTTTGCCGTCTTAAATTTTCCTCACTCAACCAAAAGCTAATAACTAACGGCTAATAGCTAACTGCCAACTCCGAGATGTGCGCCACGAATATATTCCCTCAACTCAAAACTCAACACTCAAAATTCAGGACTAACTTCCCCACCTGCCCCGCACCGTAGTGCGGGGCGGGAATCCAATACTACTCTGCGAAGTAGCTCGCTACGTAGCACGAGTTAGCCTCGTATCAACGCTGTTACGGCCCCAGCCAGAGCTGCTCATCAAGCTGTGAATCCATTACTTAGGCATAAACCACACCGTATTCATCCATGTCAAAACGGCTTGTCAAACGGCTCAGTCATGCCGGCAAGCCAGGCAACCTCACCAAGCGACAGAACATAGTTGTAGAAGCGGACATCGTCCACCATGCCCTCGTATTCGTCGCTCGGGTTAGGAGGGTCCCACTCCTGTCCTATTGACCACTGTGTCTCCCCGGCCGGATTGCCCGCGGCTTCATCCGTGCTTCGCAGAGCTCCATCGACGTATATGTACGCGGTGGCCCCATCCCTGATGTACGCCACGAAATACCACTGGTCGTTGTTGACAGCAGGGGGGAACTCTGTTTCGATACCATCATCCACCCACGCATTCCCACCTTTAACGCCAAACTGGAGAGCGTGATCACTACCAGTGTTAGTTGCAAACAAGCTCCCTTCTACTGTCTGCGTGGTTTTGAACCATGCAGTGAGCGTAAAAATGTTGGTTGTAATGTCATCAGCTACACCGTCAATTGAGACATAATCACCAATCCCGTCCAAATCCAGCGCGCCGCCTTTGACCCCGGCTACCCACTGCGGGTCGCCACCAAGTGTGCCATCATTGCCAAGGCCGGATGAATCAAGGGCGAGGGTGCCTGCACCTTCGTCAAACTTCCAGTGCCCTATCAGACCAGCGTTGTCGGGTTCGGCCGGTGTGATGAACTGACGGCTGTAAGAATACAGCCTGATATCGTCAAAGTACAATGTACCACTGGCACCATTGCCGTCAATCCCAATAGCCAGCGTCGTGACACTCTGCAGGTTCGTGCCGAACGATGCCAGCTCAATATTCCATGCTTGCCACCCTGTTCGTGCTAAGTTACCGGCTTCACCGTCATAGACCACCTTAAAGCCGTTGACCTTCACATACAACTGCCCGGTGTTCCCCGACGTGCCGTGGAAGTACAGCGCCAATGTCTGAACGCCGGCTGCAGTCCAATCCTGCGGAACAGCAAAAGTGCGTTCGCCCTCTGAATATGCTGCGGCGCCGGTGTTGTCGTAGAAAAACGGCATCGCCTGCTCGTCGCCGTGAACAATCGTAGTCTCAACATAATGCTCTCCCTGGTTCCAATCCGGATTAGGATAACCTACTGTGGCGCCGTTTGCCGGGACGCCGTATCCGTCTATCCACGTCCCCCATATCTCGTCGGGCGGATAGTCGTTATAATCCTCGAAACCGTCCACAACAAGATGGTCGGTTGTCGTAAAGTTCCAGATGTCACCTTGCCACGTTGTGGTGGTCTCGGCCTCATTGACCTCATTAATCTTCCAATAGTAAGTCGTGCCAAAATCAAGGGACAAGGAACCATAGCTGGTCTCGGTCACGGTGGTAACAGGGGCATTACCGTCTATCACAGCCTGCTCGTCATTGCTCAAGTACACATCGTGCGTGTCTGCCTCTCTTCCCGCTGCCCAGCCAAGGACCACATCCAAAACGACATCTGTTGTGCCAGAATCCGGGCTTGGCTCTTTTGCAAAGATGGGTATGCTGAAGAATCGCACCTCGCTCAGACCATATTTGTCCATGACGCCTCCCCAGTTGCTGTTAGCTGTGAGCCTGACGTACTTTGCTGCCACGCCGCCAAAATCGACAGTGGTGTTGTGTGCATAATCGACCGCACCAGGCGCCCGGACAAACTCATGAGTAGTACCCAATGTCATA
>JAUWBX010000148.1 GCA_030609625.1 Phycisphaerae bacterium | reverse complement strand
CTCAGTTTCCCATGAGACGGGCCTTTTACCACACGGTAGCTCAGCGAATCTCCGTCGGCATCGCCACCCGCTAAGGTAATCGACACCGATTTATCTTCCTGCGTCGTCACACTGTCATCATTGGCCGTCGGCGCATCATTGACTGCCTTGACCTTAACATTCACCGTAGCTGTATCAGTTCCACCTTTGCCGTCACTAACAGTATAGGTGAAAGAATCGGTGCCGCAAAAGTTCGCCTTGGGGCTATAGCTCAGAGTGTTATCAGCGTTGATGGTAACCGAACCGTTCTTGCCCTGGGTAACAGCAGACGTTGTGAGCTGGTCATCATCCACGTCAGTATCATTCCTCAGCACATCAATCGCTGCTATCGGCGTGTCCTCCTGCGTCCTCGCAATGTCATCATTGGCGCTCGGCGGGTCGTTGGCCGCCGTTACCTTGATTGACACGGTCGCGGCTTTGCTGTCCGCCATTTCATCGCTGACTTTGAAAGTAAAGCTGTCTGACCCGTTAAAATTCAGTTTTGGCGTGTAGCTCACGTTTGGCGCTGTCCCGCTCAGAGTTCCATGGGACGGACATGTTACTACAGTGTAGCTCAGCGCATCTTCTTCGGGGTCACTGCCCTCTAAGGTAATCGACACCGGCGTGTCTTCCTTCGTCGTTACACTGTCGTCCTTGGCTACCGGCGGGTTCTTCTGTACCTTCGCACCGACATAACTGGCTGTCGGAGGGTCGTTGACCGGCTTCAACTTTATCGACACCGTTGCAGCAGCGCTGTCCACCGTCCCGTCGTTGACATTGAAGAGAAAGCTGTCTGACCCGTTGAAATTCGCATTTGGCGTGTACGTCAGATTTGGCCCTGTACCGCTCAGGCTCCCGTGGGATGGATCTTTTACCACGCTGTAGCTCAGCACATCCCCGTCAGGGTCACAGCCGGCTAAGGTAATCGACACTAACGTGTCCTCCTGTGTCGTTACACTGTCATCAATAGCTGTCGGGGGGTCATTGACCGCCTTTACCATGATTAACACTGTTACAGGAACACCGTCCACCGTCCCGTCGTTGACATTGAAGGTAAAGCTGTCTTTCCCGTTGAAATTCGGCTGGGGCGTATAGGTCAGCTTTGGCGCTGTCCCGCTCAGGCGCCCATGGGAAGGACCTGTTACCACATTGTAGGTCAGCAGGTCACCATCCGGGTCACTACCAATTAAGGTGATAGACACCGACGTGTCCTCTTCCGTCGTTACACCCTCACCTTCAGCCGGGCCGGCGCCAATGGCCGAAATACTAAGCAACACCACCACACAGAGCACACTTCTTACAAGCTTTGTCACCAACATAATTCTTCCTCCGAATGAAAACAAACGAATTGTTTTTAGATACGATACTCCTTAGTAAAAAACGTAGAAGACTTCCTAAAATATGCAGATGTTTATAATATAATGCTTTATAGGGTCATTTTCGCTTGACTTCTCCTCCAATCGGTCGTTATGCAGAAGCCCGACATTATGAACCCGAAATTAAGCATACTAATATACTTCGGTTTTCTCTTATATGCAAGCATATTTTTCAATAAACTTGAAATAAAAAATAACCTTTTTGACCTTTGCAAAATCCTGCATTTTTGTTATGTCCTGTAATAACTGGACTTATCGCAATTCGGCACCGGCCAAAACCGCCCGAATTTTAAACAGAATAACAACACCACATTGCTGCTTAGACTTAACCAACGGGCACAAAAAGCCGTTATACAAATACTCATATTGATAACGTTAAAATTCGAAGAAAATGGGGGAGTGGGAACCCACTATATCGGGACATTTGTGGATTCCTGCTCTCGTGGGGCCGATAGTGTGAATCGGCCAGTTTGAGCTAACCCTTTCGCTTTGCTCTCCGTAAGGAGTCCTTCGGACAGCATGACAACGGGAAATTACTCTGCCAGAAAATCTGGCCACACCTTGGAATCCCTGCGGCAGATTTTGTTCTTGCAGAATCGCCTCGGCGACCTTACAATTCCCATTTCGCCGGATTGTTCAAAGTTCGACGTTGCGGTCAACCCCCCAAAAATTGGGGGGTTGTTTAGCCCCCAGGCCTGCCCTGGAGGTCGTTTAGCCGTTGCCGGCACGCCTGCCCTGAGCTTGCCGAAGGGGCGACGACATCGAGTATCGCTTGGAAGCCGTAGCTTCAGCGAAGGCGGAAGTATCGAACATCGAGTATCGAGTATCGAGTTATGTTTGAATCGTTAACCGAGAAATTTAACTCTGTTTTCAGGTCGCTGGCCGGCCGGGGACGCATTACCGATGCCAACATCTCGGATGCTATGCGGGACGTCCGCAAGGCCCTGCTGGAGGCGGACGTCAACTACAACGTCGTAAAGCAGTTCTGCAAGGACGTTACACAAGCGGCCATTGGTGCTGAGGTGATAAAGAGTCTTCATCCCGGCCAGGTTATGGTAAAAATCGTCAGCGAAGAGCTTACAAAGTTGATGGGGCCTGTCGATAGCCGTATCTATTTTGTATCACCAGGACCTACCGTGATTATGTTGGCCGGCCTCCAGGGCTGCGGCAAGACCACCACCGCCGCAAAACTCGCAAAATACCTCCTCGCAAAGGGTAAAAAACCGCTCTTAGTGGCCGACGACCTCCAGAGACCCGCCGCCATCGAGCAGTTGATTGTCCTCGGTCGGCAGATAAGTATTGATGTTTACAGCGAAGACAGCAAAAACGCCGTAAAGGTCGCGAAAAATGCTGTAAAGCACGCCCGGAAGAACGGCTACGATGTGGTCGTGCTCGACACCGCAGGCCGGCTGCATATAGACCAGGAAATGATGACGGAGATAGCCGACGTTGCAAAGGCGGTCAGTCCGCACCAGATTTATTTGGTCTGCGATGCGATGACCGGCCAGGACGCCGTTAATTCAACCAAAGAATTCAACGAGCGCCTCGAACTCGACGGCGTCATACTTACAAAACTCGACGGCGATGCCCGCGGCGGAGCTGCACTCAGCATAAAGGCTGTAACAACAAAGCCCATCAAGTTCATCGGCATCGGTGAAAAGCTGGACAAGCTCGAAGAATTTCACCCAGACCGTATGGCCGGCAGAATCCTCGGAATGGGCGATGTCGTAACACTCGTCGAGAAGGCCCAGGAGCATTTCAAAGCTGAAGAAGCCGTGAAGCTGCAAAAGAAAATGGCCAAAGGAAGTTTCGGATTTGACGATTTCCTCAAACAGATGCAGGCCGTCAAAAAAATGGGCGGCATGAAGGATATGCTCAAAATGATGCCAGGAATGGGTGGCCAGCTCAAGGAACTGGACTTCGACGGCGCCGAGCTCAATCAAACCGAAGCGATTGTCTATTCGATGACACCCGCCGAAAGACGCGACCCGGACATTATAGATTCCTCCAGACGAAGACGAGTTGCCGCAGGAGCGGGCGTAGAAGTCCAGGATGTTTCCGGTCTGGTAAAGACATTCAAACGCAGCAGAGATATGCTCAAGGCAATCAGCGGCGGAACCCTCGGCGGACTTAAGAGCATGTTCTCAGGGGGATTTAACATGGGCGCGCTGAACCAGGTGATGGCCGGTGGAAGAAAAATAAAGCAGCGCTCAAAAAGAAAAAGAATCATAAAGCGAAGGGGCAAAACTAAGCGACGATAAAATGGCGATAATAAATAAGATTTCGATTGAGCAATACCTGGAAAAAGTTGGCCGTTTCTCCGACAGCAAATACGGCAAGCTAATAAGAAACCAGTTCAAGGATATTAAAGGCAGCAGTGAGCTGGCGATGCTTGCGGCACCGAGCACCGAGGAATTAGAGCATTTGAAAAAAGCAGTAGCGATAATGACGCCGGACGAAAAACAAAATGCCGGCAATTTAACCGATGAACAGATACAAAGAATCGCAGCCGACGCACAGATTGACCCCGCGAACTTTGCGATTTTCATAAACGGCTACGCCTTACATTGCAAACGTGTCTCGTGATTTGCGCTGTGCATCTCACGGGAATTGATTATAAATTAAAGAAAGGAAAAAATTATGGCAGTAAAATTAAGAATGACGAGGATAGGCAGGCGGCATCGGCCGTTCTTTAGAATCAATGCCGTCGAGTCGCGCACGCCGCGGGATGGAAGAATACTTGAAAAGCTGGGCCATTACGACCCGATTGAAAAAGACCCGGCCAAGCAGATTGTCCTCAACCGCGAACGTATAGAATATTGGCTTAGCAAAGGAGCAATACCGTCCGATACGGTCTCGCAAATTCTACTTCGCCATGGTATCAAGCACAAATACGCCGAACAAAAGGCCGCGCGCCAGGCAAAGGCCAGGGCCATAGCCGGCGCCAAAGGCAAGCTGTTCAACAAAGCTCAAAGAATTGCCGCCCAGAAACAAATCGATGCAGCAGCCGAAAAGATAAAAACTGAATCTGAAACCAAGACTAAAGAAGCAGAAGAAAAAGCTAAAGCTGAAACCGAAGCAAAGACCAAAGAAGTTGAAGTAAAAGCCAAAGCCGAGGCAGCAGTCGAAAAGGCAAAAGCTGAAGAAGATGCCAAGACCAAAGAAGCCGAAGAAAAAACCAAAGCTGAAGAAAAAGCCAAAGCCGAAGAAAAACCTGTCATTGAAACGGCGCAGGAAAAAACCGAATCCAAAACCGAAGCTGTAGAAGAAAAGACTGAGGCCGAACCTGAAGCAAAAGCCAAGGCTGAAAAAAAACCTAAAGCAAAAACCAAAAAGAAAACGCCTTCGAGCGAAGAAACAGACAAGAGTGATGAGAATTGATGTTCTTACACTTTTTCCCCAGATGTTTGAATCGCCTTTGAACCACTCGATATTAAAAAGGGCTCAGGATGTGGGACTTGTCCAAATCGCTCTTACCGATATAAGAGACTTCGCCGCTGACAGTTTCAGAAAAGTTGACGATAAACCTTATGGCGGCGGGCCGGGTATGGTTATGATGCCCGGCCCCGTATTCGATTGCTTCGAGCATGTCCAGAAGTTATCATCGGAAAAAGGCCGGGTCATCCTCCTGACTCCCCAGGGCCAAAGGTTCGACCAGGCAAAAGCTCTTGAATTAAGCGCAGAGAACCGCCTCATCTTAATCGCCGGCAAATACGAAGGTTTCGACGAGCGGATTCGCATCGGCCTCGGCGCCGAGCAAATCTCCATCGGCGATTATGTCCTAAACGGAGGTGAATTGGCCGCGATGGTAATCATCGACGCCGTGGTCAGATTGTTACCCGGCGCACTCGGCGACGAGGACTCACCCAAAGACGATTCATTCAGCGATGGCCTTTTGGAATACCCGCAATACACAAGGCCGGAGGTCTTTCGTGATATGAAGGTCCCTGACATTCTATTAAGCGGCGACCACGCAAAAATCGCCGAATGGCGCAAACAACAAGCCCTTGAAAGAACAAAAAAATGGCGACCTGATTTACTAAAAGACTGCGACAAAAAATAAAGGGAGGTAAAATCACATGAATGACAGCCAATATGTAACAAAAAAGGAATTTTATACTGCTGCAGTTGTAATTCTTGTCTTAATTTGGGGCACAATACTTGCTACAGAAATTGAAGGTTTTAGCCACTATTACCTGTTTTTTGTTACAATAGGATTACAGTTATATTACTGCTACAAACTTGCTAAGACCCGAAGAAATAGTAAACAAAATGAATAACAGGAGAGCAAAATGAAAAACATAAATCGACGCCGATTTCTATCTCTCGCAGCCGGCGGTTCCGCAGCCGCGGCGATGGCATTAACCGGTTGCGACCTTGAATTTGCCGGCGGCCGTGCAAAAAAGCCGCCGAACATCATCTTTTTACTGACCGACGACCATCGGGCCGACGCTATGGGTTGTGCTGGCAATCCCATTATTCAGACCCCGAATATGGACGCCTTAGCGGCAAACGGTGTAAGATTTACAAATGCCTTCGTTACCACCTCTATTTGTGCATCCAGCCGTGCCAGTATTTTTACCGGCCAATGGACACGCCAGCACGGCATCATCGACTTCAGGACGCATTTCTCCGAAGAGGTACTTGCCCAAACTTACC
>JAUWBX010000350.1 GCA_030609625.1 Phycisphaerae bacterium | reverse complement strand
AAACAACCGGATAACCCAGCTTCTTCATTTGCTCAATAGCTGTCATATCATTGACCAACTGATTGTAGCCGAAGAACGTGCCTCGCTCTGTAAGTGTTATTTTTTCGTTGTCACAGGTCCGAATCTTCTCGACCACGTTTTTCATCTCAGCGGGAGAGAGGAATTGGCCTTTCTTTATATTTACCGGTTTGCCCGTTTGTGCACAGGCACAAAGCAAATCGGTCTGTCTGCACAGAAAAGCAGGCACCTGGAGACAATCCACAATCTCGCCGGCCACAGCCGCTTGGGCTGGTTCGTGGACGTCGGTCATAACAGGCAGATTGGTCCGGCGACGGACCGCTTCGAGAATCTCCAAACCCTTCTCAATGCCTGGCCCCCGGAAGCTGTGCAGGCTGGAGCGATTGGCCTTATCGAAACTGGCTTTGAAAATTATTCCAACTTTGGTCTTTGCACCAATATCGAAAAGTCTATTCGCAATATCCAGACAGCAGGTTTCGCTTTCAATGACACAAGGTCCTGCCATTACAAATAGAGGCGTATCTAAACCAATCTCAATGTCACCGATTCTGAAATTCATTTTAATTATACATTGCGATATAGTGCCGAAAGTGAGCTAATGTGCCTAAAATCTAATAAACTCTATTCTTATAACTTTAGGCACTTTAGGCACTTTAGGCACTTCAAACTTTAGGCACTTTGCTTTATCCTATTGCTCTGACAATTCTTGTTCTTATGCCTGCCGGTTTTGCGCCTTCGGGCACTATACAATTGACGGCCTGCGGTATTACCTTAATTTGTACGGGCAAAGCCGGCCCGGGGTCACCGTCAATTTCAGTCATTACCGAATCGGTTTTGGAACTTACGCGGATGTTTTGGCCCTGACGATAGATAACATCGCTGCTATCGGCATGCTGTTTCAAAACAGTCATCACCGAATGCTTGACTAAGTGAAGCTGAGAGGCACATTTATAAACGCACACATCCAGTAAACCATCGCCGAAATCCGCATAGTGCAATATCTGCAGGCCTACGGCGTATCTTGAAATGTTTCCGACAAAAACCAAGCCGGGGCCATCGAAAATTTCTTCTCCGTCAACTTCGACTTTCATGGGGTCGAATTTGTAGTTCCAGAATGTTCGCCATATCGGCCAGAAGTAATCGAAGTGGTCTATATGTCCCTCTCGCTGCTCGCTGACTCGCTTAACGATTTGGCCATCGAACCCAAAGCCGGCTATGGAAGTAAAACATCTCCCGTTTGCACTTCCTAAGTCCAGAGGCCGAATGTATTCCGCCTCAAATGTTCTTATTATTGTTTTTAGTTTTTCATCGAAACCTAATTCATTTGCCAGAAGATTTTCCGTTCCGTGTGGGACTATCAGCAAGGGCTTGCCACTGCCTTCCAGGCCGTGTGCGACCTCTCTGACGGTACCGTCGCCGCCGACAACGACGACCATTGCACAGTCGTATTCAACTGCTGAATCGGTGGCCAATTCGCAGGCATTTTCCAAAGAAGTCGTCAGACTAACCCTGACATCGAACCCTCTTTTGAGAAGGTATTGTTCAAATCGGCGTCCGGTCAATTTACTGCTCGTGGCGCCAGACTTCGGGTTTACGATATAAGCAATGTAACCATCATCAGGTTTCATTTTTCTGATTTATTATTTTCTATTTACTATTGACTATTTGCTTTTTCGCCACTAAAGATGCGTAACTTTCTGTTATATGTGGTAAATCAGTCAGTCCCAAACTCTTTTGCACGGCGGCTATTTTTTCCTCGTCGGGTCCTTCTATTTCCACAAAATCACCTAACAACCGTAACTTGTCCAGAGCAACTTCGCAATTACCAAGCTGCCAAAGACGACGTTTTTTTTCAACGACCGAAACCTGTTCGTACCCTAATGCCGAAAGCAGCTTACAGGCCGAATCGGCGTCCTTGATTTCGAACTCTATTTCCTGTCTTTTTTTGAAGTTGCTTTTTTCTTTGGTGCCTTTATAAGTTAAAAATAAGCTTTCACTTTTTCCAACCATCTGTTTTCGCAATCGAAGGCATCTATCGGTTTTAGTCAGTGTTGCATTTACATCGTCAAAATGATAATCGGTCTGTAACTGCTCTGCCAGAAACTCAGCGCCGAGCTCATTAAGCTTATGCTCTATTTCCGGCAGCGAATCAACCTTTAGCTTTGCTTCGATTTCGGTGCACATAAATACATTAGCTTAAATAAAAACGCTATACTCTCTTGTCATTCCTGCGAAAGCAGGAATCCAGAAAAGTTGCGATGTGGATTCCCGTTTGCACGGGAATGACGTAATGCTATATAACTATATTTACCAGTCGGGATTTAATAACGATAATTTTCTTGGCTTCTTTACCGGCCATAGCGGCGATTACCTTTTTACAGGCCAGTGCCTGTTGCTTTATTTGCTCCTCGTCCGCCTCGGCGGCGACGACGATTCTATCCTTTATTTTGCCGTTGACCTGCACCGCCAATTCGATTTCCTTTTCTTTGATAAGCTCCTTGTCATATTCGGGCCAGGGCTCGTAAGCCAGACTGTCAGTATGGCCCAACCTTCCCCATAATTCTTCAGCGATGTGAGGAGCAAACGGAGCGAGAATCAAAATGAATTTCTCAACGATATCTTTCGGTCTGATGGTTTGTTTACCGAGATGATTTACAAAAATCATCATAGCGCTTATCGCTGTGTTAAAACCGAAAGTTTCGATATCATAGCCGACTTTTTTAATTGTCTGGTTCAACAGTCTAAGTGTCGCTTCATCGGCCTTGGCTTCTTGTATCATCTCGTCAAGCTCGCCTGTCTCTTCGTCTATAATTGCCCGCCAGACCTTTTGTAAAAAGCGATACACGCCTTCGACGCCCTGCATATTCCAGGGCTTGATTGCCTCAAGAGGCCCCATAAACATTTCGTAAAGCCGCATCGAATCGGCACCATAGTCGGCGATAACCTTATCCGGATTAACTACATTGCCGCGAGACTTGCTCATCTTCTGGCCGTCTTCGCCTAAAATCATTCCCTGATTGACAAGCTTCTTAAACGGTTCTTTCGTGCTGACGTAACCCAGGTCATAAAGAAGTTTGTGCCAGAATCGTGAATACAACAGGTGCAGGACCGCATGCTCGGCACCGCCGATATACAAGTCAACCCCCCCGTTAGCCATCCAGTATTTTTCCTTTTCTTGGTCCCAGCCCTGCTGTTCATTATGCGGGTCGAGATACCTGAGATAATACCAGCAACTGCCGGCCCATTGTGGCATTGTGTTTGTTTCACGTTTTACTTTTGAACCGTCAGGCAGTGTTATATTCACCCAATCGTCAATATTGGCTAATGGTGGTTCACCAGTCCCCGTAGGTTTATAGTTCTCGATCACCGGCAGCTCCAGGGGTAAATCCTCTTCCGAAAGTCCGAGGACACGACCATCTTCAATGTGTAAAATCGGAAACGGCTCACCCCAGTAACGCTGTCTGCTGAAAAGCCAGTCACGCAGCTTATAGTTTACAGCTTTTCTCCCCCTGCTTTTCTGCGCAAGCCAATTTGTAATTTGCTCCTTGAATTCCAGCGTACTCAGGCCATCGAACTGACCGCTGTTAATCGCCCTGCCGTCGCCGACAAAGCATAACTTACCCTGCTTGACCAGCTCAGCTTGTTCACTATCCTGCGGCTCAACAACCGGAATAATTGGCAGCTCGAATTTTGTAGCGAATTCAAAATCCCTTTCATCGTGGGCGGGCACGGCCATAATCGCGCCAGTCCCGTAGCTAATCAAAACATAATCACTTATCCAGATGGGAATCTTTTCGCCATTGACCGGATTTATCGCGTAAGCGCCGGTAAAAACACCGGTTTTCTCTTTTGCCAAATCGGT
>JAUWBX010000166.1 GCA_030609625.1 Phycisphaerae bacterium | reverse complement strand
ACTGTAATAGAAAATGGACCGCGATTTTATACAATGTTACTGCCTGGCCATTCTTATATTTAGTCCTTTCGAAAGCCGGCCTTACATTACCCACGTTTCTGTTTTTCATCCTGGTGATAGTTTTGGATATTGTCCTGATTTTTTTCAAGAAAAATCTTGTCTGTATTGGATGGAAGGGTGTTTATCATACAATCGCAGCTTATTTTGTTGCTTTTTTAGCTACGGTTGTGTTCAACCCTTTTCATTTAACGAATCTGACTCATACATTTATCATCAGTGTCAGCGAACACGCTGCGAGATGGCGTAACATCCACGAATGGCGTCCTGCTTTCGACTGGACTAATCCTGTCGGTACTGCAAAACCTTTTTTAGTAATGTACATTATTGCCTGGTTAGCTCTTGTGGCCTGGGCTGTTGTCCTGATAGTAACTTCCAAATCTGTTGGCCGGCACTCCAGGCGAAAAATAAATAGCTCTGACGGGTATCAATGGCCCAAAATCGATATATCACTAATGCTCATCGCAGCTCTTACCATTTATATGGCCATTCGTTCCCGCCGGTTTATACCGATAGCCGCCATCGTGGCCTGCCCGGTTATAGCGATGTTCATCGACCAGCTCGTCCGTGCAATTTCAGCAGCGCGTAACTTGCGGAAAAACAATCGCCTGATTGTCTCTGTGATGCCGTATAACCTGCAATTGTTTCTTGTGCTTGCCGGTTCCGTGGCGGTCTTGTTTTTCGGCACATGGTGGGGGCTTAAATTTAAGCGTATTTATCTCGACGCCTGGCCTCGCGACCCAAAATTAACTTCAATGTTTATGCGAATGACCGATTCGGGCCAAAAGCCGTTTTACGCCACTAAGTTTATGAAAGATAACAAATTAAAAGGTAAAATGTTTAATTACTGGACTGAGGGCGGCTTCGTCGGCTGGGGTCAGGAGCCCGACCCGAATACCGGCTTCACGCCTCTGCAGTTGTTTATGGATGGCAGAGCACAGGCAGCTTATGACCGCAAAGCCTTCGACGCCTGGACGCGTATTATGGGTGGTGGCCTGGTTACAGGCCAGATAGTGGCACGTGCCCGGGCCAGAGGACAAAGTTTAACCGGAGCAGATTATGTAAAGATCGGCCAGTGGATGGATGAACGGCTAAGAGAACGTAATGTCTGGGTAGTCTTAATGCCCCAGTCAACGTATAGCAACCCTCCGCGGCATGAGTATTATCTAAAAACGGCCTATCATGCCATACAGGGCATTGAACGTAATTCCAATTGGCCTCTTGTCTTCTTCAATAATAAGCAAAAATTGTTCGTTGATAAAAGAACGCCCCAGGGCAAGGCACTTTATGACGGCATATTTAACGGAAAAACCGTTTACCCTGATGATTACCACGGGAACCTTATTCGTGCCCATAGCTGGCTTTACTATCGTTGGGGAATAGCCGAGAAAAAGAAGGGATTTGATTTTGCCGTCAAAGCCTTCAATTTGAACGAATCGCCGGCCCCTATGCGTGAAATAATACTTGTTGCTTCGGGGTTCGTTGAGATAAAACCTGACGTTAAAAAGTTTTGCGAAGATTATGTCGAGAAATTCACAGAAAATGAGGCTGATTGGGTCGAACAGGATGGTTATCGCAACAGAGTTGGAGCCGCGCGGTTAGCATGCTTTTATTTGGAGAGTGTCGCCCGAACACAGAAGGACACAAGACTCGCGAACTCTTACGCCGCTCAACAGAAAAAATGTGTAGGTGAATTGCTCAGGGTAGCTCAGGTCAAGAGGTGGTAAGCAGTGAGTGGGTTATCAGGTTATTAGGATATCAGGTTGCAGAATATCAGGGTATCAGGAAAACAGTCCGCAGGACACCTTACGGTGGAAAAGACAAATTTGTCCTGATAACCTGGTACTCTGATCCCGGCGCGCCGGGACTACCTGGTTATCTGATACCCTGATAACCACTCACCAATCAACCATCTTATATCGATATTCGGATACCTGCTTTCGCAGGCACAAGTTTGATAACATAATTTATTTTTGATTATGACCGAGTTGGTAAAGAATGTTTCTATTAGTGTTTTTTTCCCCTGCTATAATGAACAGGACAACATCGCCCGCGTAGTTCAACAGGCTCTTACCGCCTTAGAAAAGCTTAAAGCCGACTTCGAGGTAATTATCGTTGACGACGGCAGTTCCGACCGTACCAGCCAAATTGCCGACGAGCTTGCCGGCCAAAACAGCGGGGTAAAAGTGGTGCATCATCGGACCAATCTCGGTTACGGAGCAGCCTTGCAATCCGGCTTCAAAGCGGCAACAAAGAAGCTCGTCTTTTATACGGACGGCGACGGCCAATTCGATATTAACGAAATGCCACCGCTGCTGGGGTTGATGGAGCAATACGATATTGTTAGCTGCTATCGACTGAACCGTCAGGATAATCTCATACGCAAAATCAATGGCTGGTGCTGGACGAAACTGGTTTGCCTGCTGTTCGGTATGAAGGTCCGCGACATCGACTGTGCTTTCAAGCTATACAAAAGGGAAATTTTTGATAACATTAAACTGGTAAGCACCGGTGCCCTTATCGACGCTGAAATCTTAGCTCGGGCTGTTCGCAAAGGTTATCGTATAACTCAAAAAGGCATCCATCATTACCCACGAACAGCAGGGGCGCAAACCGGTGCGAATTTTCGGGTAATTTTTCGTGCGTTCAAAGAACTGTTGAGGTTGCGAAGCCAAATCTGAGAACACAGATTGAAAGAGATTAACACGGATAACGAAATACGAAAGACGAAATACGACGTATGAACGAAGGGAAAGTCAATCTGTTCATCTACGGCTCGCTGCGGGACCGCAGAATCTTTCAATCGGTCAGCGGCTTAAGTTTTACCAGAAAAGCCTCTAAAATTAGCAGCAAGGCGCTCTGGGCCGAACCAGCATTCCTTCCACGTTATCGAAAAGTCAGCCCGGACAATGTCTATTTCTATGCCGTCGCGGCGCCATCTTCGAAAATTGAAGGCCTGGTGGTCTATGATATTCCCGCCTGGGCAATGGCAGAAATCGACAGGTATGAAGGCAGGCGTTATAAAAGAGAAATAGTACAAATCAACACGGCAAATGGTCAGGTTGAAGCCCAGTCTTACCTGGTAACTCACAATTCGATGGCAAAGCGTTTTGGTGACAGGTTCCACGTTAACCTGATACACGAACTTTGGCTGCGAAAACGCATTGAGAAATTTATCAAAAGGCACACTCGCCCCGGCGAACGCACGGCAGATGCGGAATCGGAACGCCGAGCCGACAGGGAGCTGCTCGCAACCACAGAACGCGACCTGGTCATGAGCCATTATCGCACCGATGCCGTTAGTGATTATTATCTTGAACATGAGCTCGACCGGCCCCGGCCGAGCATAAAACACTTATACAGCGACCCCCAGGCCAGGCCGTTTATGGAAAATTATTTAGCTTTGGTTATAAAGCAGGTGCTGCTCAGTCAGCTCGAAGAACAAATCCGGTCCAGGTACCGCTTTGAACTCGAGCATATGCGTATTTCAGAAAGATATTTTAAGCGGTCGGTTAGTGTGCTTGCGGCTTTGCAAATGGTAAATGCAAACAGCAGGGGTGTTGGTTTGATTATCGAGAGAAGCCTTGAGACAATGCCGCGTGACAAACACGACCTCATTGACTATATCAAATACGCCGTACGCGCGGCGAAAAGCATGTTTGATGCTCGCATTGCACGTGCAAAGCTGACACGAATTCATTCGAATCTTCAGCCTGGTCTGGTTCCACTGGGTATTGAGATTGAACTGAGTAATCTTGGTCCTGCGGCTGTCGAACCACAGAGAAGCATTCAGAAAAAGATTGACCCGGTGTATGACGGATTTAAGTATTTCTATGATTTTCGCCTGGATGTTTTATCCTGGAAACTCGGCGGCTATATCGATGACCACACAGGCTCAACCGACCAGGCGCGGCAGTCCGGTTTTTTGGAGCTTGCTCCTGGAAGGCTGAATATCCGCGGAGAATTGTCCCGGCCGGCAACCGCAGACCCGTGGCTTCTTAATCAGTTGATACACGAGATCGTTAATTTCTATGACGTTCGCCCACATAGTTTGCATGTTTCTTTCCAGCTTCGAAGAAAGCAGCTCGGCAATCAAAAAATTCTACCTTTGGGTTTTGTCAAGTGCCTGCTTGTGCTTGGCGGTGGTCCTGAACTAAAGGGCACCGGCAGACTGTGGGTCTCGAGGATGGGCTATAATGAGATAACACAATACCCCGATGCTGCATTTGGCAGCACCGAACGTCGGGATGAAGAACTTGTATTTGCCAGAACCAGCAAGCGCAGATGGTACCTGGGGGCAGACACCATTGCAGACAAGCCTCCGGCACAGGCAACTACGTATGTCCAGCAGTACAAATTTATTCGTCTGGAACAAAGGGCCAACTATGAGCCGTTAATTTTGTGTCTTAAGGGTCTCCAGCTGGCGTATAATCCGGCGGATTATTTGACTGCCGAACAGTTAAGGGGCAGCCGAAAATTACAGCAACAGTATGAACAGTTAAAGCGGTGGGCTGTCGAACCTACAGAAATTAGCCCACAAACAATAAGCAAATTCTTAAAAACCGTCCAAAGTGGCTTGATGAACGAAGGACACCACCGGCCCGCTCATAAATTGCATTACATAGATTGGGTACTGAGCGCTATTGACGTGCAACTGCGTATGTTTAACAAGCAAGTAAGACTCAAGACCTAAGACTCCAGAGTTTGGTCTTTGGTCTGATATTGAAGGCCGTGGGGCCCTTGGGACCCACGGCCAGCCGATGTTGCATATACGCACGCCCTCCCCTCCCAAGGATTTCAGCAACGTATATACGAATATAAGTCAGCAATTAAGAACATCAGAGCTGTTAGCTGTCAGTTCGAGACTGCCTCTGGTCAATCTTTTGTTTTATGAACTTTGCTGTACGCCAGGCAGCATCCTTACTGAACTCAATGCACTTGTGTATCCCTGTATTAAAAGATTTTGCGAACTCTTCTGATTTGAGCGCCGAAAATACAGGGCTTTTTTCTTCCGCCGTTTTGCTTCGCAGAAACGAAGAATTAGCGGAGGCATTGGCTTTATTCTCAGGTACTGGTGCCAAAGTATAGATCGCAGTTGCAAAGCCGGCGAAATAGACTATCAGCAGAAATACGAATTTAGTTCTCCAACCTCTCATTAAGATTCTCCCTTCCGAAGACACGTTTTATCGGCCGTCCCCCCGTTGGCCTTTTGGACTTGCCTCTATTAAAATTTAACATAAAAGGCCTCAAATGCCAAGCACAAAATGCGAAAACTATGCTATTTACCTTATTTTCCGCCCAATTAGTGGTTTGGGGTCCTCAAATTTGCCCCTTGCCGTTTTGCTCCCACTTCTTCGCTTTTGCGAAAATGACAAGCTGTATATCTATGGCTGATTTTTATCCAAAACTTATTTCGATGTTTCGCAGACCCCCTTAGTCGGATTGTTATAAGACGGCGGGGCGGTAGTGCTTTTACACACAAAGCCGCAAAGATAGATTATCAGCAGAAAAACTAATTTTTTGATATTCCAACAACCTTTCATAAAAACTCTCCCCTTACACTAAGACACATTTTTTATCGGCTGGTTCCCTCCGCCAGCCTTTTGGATTTGCCTCCACTAAAAATTTAATAAAAAAAGCCGCAAGTGCCAAGCGTTAAAGTGCAAAAACTATGCTATTTACCTTATTTTTTGCATAATTATCAGTATGGAGTCCCTCC
>JAUWBX010000439.1 GCA_030609625.1 Phycisphaerae bacterium | reverse complement strand
GCCTAAAGTTGGATGATTTTTCCCATCCACTTCATTCGCTTCGCTCATTCAGCGGCTGCCACTCATAGAGAAAGTTGAAAATTTGAGATGATTTGGGTAGCATTATTGATATTGAAAGGATTGCCGAGAGAATTAAACATTATCCTGATTAAAAGGAACTGGATTCCTGCTCCTTCGACTTCGCTCAGGACAGGTTCCGCAGGAATGGCAAGGTCAGGCAATCAATAAATAGAATTGGTATAAGGAGGGACTTATGAATAGAAGTTCTTTGCGCACTATTTTTGGCAGAAGTGTAAAGCCGGCACTAATCTGGACTTTTATAGTGACAATAATTCCAGCCTTTACGGTTGGGGTCTGGGCAGCCCCCACTGCTGCGCAAAAGCGAAGCAAAACTGTGGGTCTTATGCTGGAAAAGGCCGGCACGGAGAAGGTTTACTTTAGCTACAATGGCAAGCCATTGTTGTCCTTTGGAGGGCTGTCGGACTTTATTTTTTATGCGGCAGAGGATGCTTATGACTATAAGCTGTGGGCCGACTGGGGTGCCGAGCACGGGATTAACCATATCCGTGCCTATCCGCCTTTGAGCTGGAAGCATATCGAAAAGTTTACGAAAGAAAACGGCGGGTCTTTGGATAATATGTTGTTCCCGTATAAAGAAACAAGACGCGGGAACCGACAATTCGACCTGACTAAATTTGACGAACGATACTGGCGGCGCTTTCGGCAGCAGTGCAAATACCTCGAATCCAAAGGTATCATTGTTCACCTGTTGATGTGGAACGGCTGGCAATTGCGCGCAAACGATACACCCGGGCGCAATAAGTCAGATATTGACTGGGCGGGACATTTTTTCAATCCGGCAAACAACGTGAACTCATTTACAGACCATCTGGGGCCGGATTTGGAGAACCGCTATGCGATATATCATTCTGTTGCTGATAAAAAGACCGGCCTTGTGAATGCGCAAAAAGCCTGGTTCAAAAAACTCGTCGAAGTAACGGCTGATTTGGACAACGTCTATTATGACCTTGTTCACGAGATTAAGGAGCATTACCGCCAGTGGGCAAAGATGCAATCGTGGATTGAAGAAATGGCTCTGGCGGTGCGTAATCACAGCACCAGGCTCCAGCCCGGCAGGCAGGTGATTTTTGGGATGGATACCGGCGGGTTGAGCGAGGCGCAGAGAGACTGGATATTCACCCGGCCATATTTCAATCTTTTGGTTTATGGCAAAAAGCACACAGTTGCCAACGCCAGGAATTGGCGAATTAAGTATAACAAACCATATATCCCTCAGGAGAGCTGGGATGACGACGGGCAAAAGTACAGCTATATACATCCGGAACAGCGGGTACACACCAGGAAGTATATGTGGAAATTTATGATGGCCAAGTGCCAGCAGATGGACCTGTATATGAAGCCGAGAATAGGTTTCTCCTCGGAGGACCTGCCGGAGTTCCCGCACAATTACAATCCGAACGGCCGGAGTAAATTCGAGGACGATGCGTTGGTGCTGAGGGTATTCTGGGACAGTCTGACGGATTACCCGAACCTGTGGTTCAACGGCAGGATTGAGTCCGGGCCTGGCAGTGACCCCGCCTTGCGGGAACGCAGTCATAAGTATGTGCTGTCTTCGGGAAAAGAGGCCGTTGCGTATTGTTCCTCGGCGACCGCTAAAGAGGGCGTTAAATTTAGGAGCCGGGTTCTAAAACTCAAAGACCTTCCTTTGTCCGATGGCGGTTACAGAATAGATATTGTCAAGCCGGACAAAGGCATATTGAGTACTCGCCGCATGGCTGTAGAGAACGGGACTGTGACACTTAGACTGCCGGCGTTTACCGACGACATCGCGGTTCACATCTACAAAGGCAGCCGATAGATATCAGCTTCTTAGGACTTGTGGCCCTTGAATCTTTTTTCTTTATCGAGAACGTCTCCTATAAGATTCTCGGTGTGTGATTGCTTTGCATAGGTTTTCATTTTAGCTAAGATGTCCGGGTGCTCATCTGCTATATTATTCTGTTCGCTAATGTCTCTGCTAAGGTCATACAATTCAAACGGCTTGTTTCTACCAGGCTTGACGGCCTTGTAGTTACCCATGCGCACCGCTACCTGCTCCTTGTGCTCCCAGTAGAGGAATTTGTGTTTTTTCTGCTTACGGCCGGCGGCGCGCTCGCCCAACAGTGTCGGAACAATTGATATTCCATCAATATTGTCCGGCGGCTTGACTCCGGCGAGTTCAGCTAAGGTCGGTAAACAATCCGGGAAGTACCACAAATGGTCGTTGACAACGCCGACTTTGATTTTGCCGGGCCAACGTACAATCATCGGGATACGCAGGCCGCCCTCATATAAGTTTCCCTTTTGTCCTCGAAAATATCTGTTGGGGTCGAAGAAATTATTGAATCCACCTCTTCCGCCGTTATCGCCGCAGACGAACACAATCGTGTTGTTGTCTATTTCAAGCTCTTTGAGCAAAGCGAAAATTTGCCCGATTTGCCGGTCAACCATTTTCACCATAGCAGCATAAACCTTTGCATCTTTGGGAACTCCGGTCCAGGGCTTATCTTTGAACTGGAGCCAGGCCGGCTCATCTTCCGGAATCCCCCATCGACCGTGCGGTGGAGTCCAGGCACAGTAGCAGAAAAACGGCCTGTCCTTATTCTCACGAATAAACTTTATCGATTCATCGAATATCAGGTAGTGCGAGAATTGCTTTCCTTTGTAGAAGTCGCCGGTGTTGCCTTTGAGGGGGACTTTTTCGCCGTTTCGCACAAGATAATTTGGGAAAAACGAGTGAGCGTGGGTTTGATTATAGTAGCCGAAGAAAATATCGAAGCCGTGTTTCTCGGGAACGCCGGTAGTGCCACGGTCACCGCAGCCCCACTTGCCAAATCCGCCGGTGGCATAGCCGGCTTGCTTGAGCACCTCGGCGATGGTTACATCCTCGGCCCGCATTGGCC
>JAUWBX010000178.1 GCA_030609625.1 Phycisphaerae bacterium | reverse complement strand
GCCACGGCCAACGACGGTGTTTATATATGCTACGGCACTGAATGCCGAAAGCTTGACCCGAAAAATGGGGCAACAATCAGCACTTTCGTCATCACCGACCCCATTCACGGCGACGCCGCTTTCGGCCAGGTCAAAATCTGGGACGACCTGTTGATTGTGGCCGCAGACCCGATTCCCTATAGCGGCGTTGTTGGTCAAGACGATAACCACAGCGAGACGAGCAGCAGGGACCTGGTGGTCATGGACCGTTATAGCGGAACTATTTTATGGGAACGCCGAGCCAATCACTCCTTCCACCATAACACAATCATCGTCGGCAATGACGTTTTGTATTGCATAGACAGGATTCCTCAGGGTGAGGTTGATATGCTGAGCCGCCGTGGTATTAGTCCCGGTGATGTCGGTGCGCCATGGGAGCTGCTGGCATTGGACGTCAGAACAGGTGCAGAGATATGGAGCACCACCACCGACGTCTTCGGCACGTGGCTGGGCTACTCGGATGAATACGATGTGCTCCTGCAATCGGGAAGGGCTTCGAGATATATGGTGCCAGGCGAGCCGACCCGACAAATTGTTTACGACGGCAGTAGTGGAACGGTTCTCTGGGAAAAACGTAGTTCTGCCGGCGGACCGTGTCTCCTTCATGGTGATATGGTCATTGCGCAGTCCCCCGGCGGCGGGGGCAGTGCTCGTAATATCCTGACAGGCACAACCTCCATGCGAGAACATCCGATGACCGGCGCTTCGGTACCCTGGAGTTTCTCGCGCACATACGGTTGCAATACGGTTGTAGGCAGCAAATATCTGCTCACTTTCCGCTCCGGGGCGGCGGGCTATTATGACATGCGAAATAACAGCGGCACGGGTAACTTCGGCGGAACTAGATCAAGCTGCTCATCCAACCTCATCCCGGGCAACGGCGTGCTCAACGCACCGGATTATATGCGAACGTGCTCGTGCGGTTACCAGAACCGGACATCCCTGGCCATGGTCCATATGCCTGAGGTTGAGATGTGGACATGCACTTCGCTTGGTTCGGCCAGTGGGCCAATCAAAAAGGTCGGGGTCAATTTCGGCGCTCCGGGTGACCGCCTTACCGATAACGGTGTTTTGTGGCTGGATTATCCCAGCGTTGGCGGCTCGTCTCCCAATATTGGCGTAATGACCATTCCGAGTAATCCGCGGTGGTTCCGGCATCACGCGGCCAGGTTTGAGGGTGAGAACTTAGGATGGGTAACAGCCTCAGGGGCCATTGGCTTGACCAACGTGACAGTTCCACTGAATAACATCGAAGAGACTGAGTACTTAGTTCGATTGTATTTTGCAGAGCCCGAAAACGCTGAAGTAGGGCAACGTGTGTTCGACGTGGCCATACAGGGCCAACAGGTCTTGAGTAATTTCGATGTCGCCCAACACGCTGTATCTCCCGTAGGGGATACTGCGTACGACGGCAGCGGTATCGTCAGAGAGTTCTGGGGAATCAAGGCGACAACAAACTTAACATTGACATTGACCCCTTTAGTAGGCCAGCCGGTAATCTGCGGTATCGAGGTACTCCGCTGACAACTGGACTGCAACCGTACCTTTGCCTGCCCGCACCTGTGCTGCCCGCACAGAAAACGCGGGTACAGGTGGATTATAGTCGGGGTTGGGTGTGGGCATTTGTGCGTCTATATCTTTTCGCCTGGAAAGATTATAGAGGAATCGCTGTCCGAAGGACTCCGCCGTAAGGCGTCCCCACCGTAAGGCGTCCCCAAGCGGACAAGCGGACAAGCGGACTTACGGAGAATCAATTTGGCCAGGCCAATGGGAACGTTTCGGTGCGGGGGTGGGCCCCAACATGGCCGTCCAGGAAAGCGCAGTTGCCCTTTCCCCCCAACGGGTCCTGGGACGGAGCATAATGGAAGCCGGCGATAACGTCCCAGAACTGCCCCACACCTTCGGGACCAGGCTTAATGAGTCGGTAGCTGCCAGCCTGGCTAAGCCAACCTTCTACCATGGAATCGGAGCCGGGAATCATATATGTATCGTTAAGACCGGAGACGTTATATCGGGTGTCAACCAGAGCACTTTCCTCAGTGAAGGAAAATGTTTCCGCAAGGTGTTTGACTTCGGATAGCTTTCGTACACTCGATTTCTTTACACCGTCGCTCGGGCTGCCAAGATACGCATTCATAGTATAATTATACCAGGGCTTGTAGTTTTTAAGGTTACCAGCGTCAGCTTGATAAAAATGGTCCTGGGAAGCCCTTGTAGCTATGCGGGCGAAAGTTGGACAGATGAAGGCCTTGACATTCTGTAAATAAGGGTAGAATGGCCCCGCATATCCCGGATGGTTTTTAAGGTACAGGTCCCCGTTGCACCAGCGAAGATGGATAGGGCTGCTGAGTCCCGACTCTACCGGGTAAGGTGCTGTCTGCGAAAAGTAACAACTTTGCGGGTTACAGAATCTGTCGTCATTGTCATCCGTGTACATCTGAGTCGCAAGAGTATAATTTTTCAGGTTCGATTTACATACTATCCGTTGCCCCTGTTCCCTGGCTTTATTGAGAGCCGGCATGAGAATTGCCATCAGCACAGCAATAATGGCGATTACCACCAACAACTCTATTAACGTAAAGCCCTTTCGTTTGTACATGATGCTGCGTTCTTATTGTGCGATTGCTTTTGGTAGTCCTTTAACCCTCTCATCAGTTGTGCCCAGCCCTCAACTCTTGCGCTGCCGCCTTTCCTGACATAGAAATCGAAAAAGGCCGGGTCGTAACCCTTACCACTCTGGTATTGGTGGTCCGCTTGGCCAGCTTAATTTAAAAGTGTTACCGGGCGGCCATGCTGAGACCTGTTCGACATGCCCGTCCACAAACACCGCGTTGGCAAAGCCTTGATTCAAGTCTCCGCCCGGGGCATTATGGTAGGTAGCAAAGCAATCGGTCGTATTGTCAGGTGTGGAACGTAAGTTGTTATCATTGAGCGCAGCACCACTCAGGCGTGGAACTACCCAGGTATTCTCCTCAGTGAAGGAAAACACCCGTGCCGGATGCTTTACATCAGATTCCTTCCGAGCGAGCGATTGGGTGGTACGGAATTCCGCGGGCACTGACCGCCATGCATCGCCGTGGAGGTAGGAATTCATGCTGTAACTATATTGCGGTTCGATAGGAATCGTCTCACCAGTACAATAGCGGCAGCCCTTCTGTTTGGCAACAATGTTGAATTCCGGACAGAGGTGAATATCACGGTCCTTCAGGTAGGGCCACAGTACCCCGCCAAGTTCCGGGTGTTGGTTGAGATTCTGGCTTGCATCGTGCCATCGGCAGCTTCTACCGCCATCTTTGTAGAGCCAGGTAAATGAATAAGGAAAGTAGCCCTCACTGTCATCTATGTACATCCTTGCTGCCAGGCCGTATTGATTCAAATTGGATCTACAAATAATTGTTCTTGTCTGCTTTTTCACTCGCTGCAGAGCCGGCATCAATATCGCCATCAATAGCGCAATGATGGCAATTACCACCAGCAATTCTATCAGCGTGAACGCCGTTAGTCCTAATGACTCCGCCGCAAGGCGTCCTGTGGACTTTCGGAGAAAACTCAGATGTCGTTGCCGGACGTCTGTTTGGTTTGCCGCGAAGCGGGTTCCCTCCCTGTGTCTTTCGGGAAATCTTCCGCTTTCCTGGTCAGGAATCTTAATTTCTAATGGCTTAAACTCTTTCTGCTCATCCATAATACACCCGCCCTTTCTAAAAAATTAGACGTCCTATGAATTATCTTCTGTGGATGATTTCATGGCTTTATCCAATAAATTGGAAAATTGGATAAAACCCCATTTCATTACATAATTATACCGAAAAAGCACGCGTAATTCAAAAGATTTTAGTTGACGGCAAGATAGTTAATTTGGTATAAGTAAGAATGGTGGATTTTGGCTTTCCTGCGGGCGATAATCCTGGGCACTTTTCGTACAAATTGTCTCGGTTGGAAGGTTAAGATTAAGGAGTAAAGTGCAAAGTTTTTTAGGCCTTGCGCTTGAAGGGTAAAATCTATCCCCGTATCAATTAGGAGCCGATGTTGGGCTTGTGCAGGCAAGAAAAGAGGTAGTGGCAAATCAAAAAAATTCCTGGCGGATAGAGATAAAATGTATTGAGCGCAAGAATTGTTAGTTGTTTTGGTGTGTTGCCAAAGCATAATAATTTTAACTTTTTTGAAGGAGAATTATCATGAGAACTCGAATTGTGTTATGTGCAGGTATTGTTTTGTGTTTAGCCGGCGTGCTTCATGCCGCGACGACTCAGTGGGCCCCGCTGCCCGCCAACAACTTATGGAGTGACCCCCTCAATTGGAGCGCTGGGCTGCCCACAAGTAGCGATAAGGCTCAGTTTAATCAGGAGGCTGAGTGCATCGTTGATTTTGATGGAGCTGTGTCAAATCAGATTGATCTCGCTGGAGGCCCCATAAAAATCGTCGATGGAGGAGTCCTAACGCACCACAATTGGTTCATAGCGGGTTATGGCGAAGGCGATGTAGGGGAACTGGCCGGTCGTATAGAGGTGTATGATGGTGGTGTGCTGAATTCCATGCAACGTCTTTTTATGGGCCGTCTGGGCGAAGGACACCTTACCGTGTATGAAGGTGGAACGGTCAACATACTCGGTCAAAACCTCCATGTCGCTCAAAACGCAGCGGGGACTGGCTCTCTTACACTGGAAGGTGGCACAGTGAACAGCCTTAGTGATGCGTGGGGTCTGCGGCATACTGGAAATGCCAGTATAGATTTCCGGGGTGGTGCCGTAGTGCTTCGGGATACGACGAACAATCAAGACTATCTGGCCACGGCTATTGGCGACGGTATTGTCAAGGCCTATGGCGGAGATGGCGATGTTGTGACGGAAACCGATGAAGAACTGGGCACGATTACTGTCAGAGGTGTTCATTCCCTGAATCCCTATCCAAGTGACGACGGGCTTGTCAGCTCCGGAGATGTGGAGTTGACTTGGACTTTGCCCGACCCGAATGTGCCCGGTCAGCCGGTACCCGTTGACGTCTATTTCACCGACGACCTGGAAGCGCTGCAGCAGTTTACCGATCCGGCAGCCATGCAGGTTGTCAACAAGCTGAACGTAACTTCCATTGTCATGCAAACGCAACCAAAGACGCGATACTATTGGGCCGTCGATACTTATGTTAACGGCACCGCTGAGTTTCCGGTTGTCGGTCCTATCTTCAGTTTTGTTGCAGATAATCTGCCTCCCGAGGTGGATGCAGGCGCCGATGTAGCTACCTGGCTGGTCGATGGTCTCAGGACCGTGAATCTGGACGCGACCGTCACTGACGATGGCGCGATAAGTCCCTACACTGTGCAGTGGACGGTGGTTAGTGAACCCAATGACCCCAACAGTCCTGACGCCGTGATTGCCGATACGAGTATTACTCTGTCAGCCTTAGGCGAGTATGTCTTGCAGTTGGAGGCCTTTGACGGTGAATACACCGGTTCGGACACGGTTACCATCAACGTGTATAACGACAGTTGCCAAGCAGCCCAGTCACTGCCGGACTATGTACCCTT
>JAUWBX010000527.1 GCA_030609625.1 Phycisphaerae bacterium | reverse complement strand
GATTTGCTCTTTGGTGGGGGCAACTTGTTTTTTTTCAGCGGAATGGAACAAATCTACCAGAGGGCCAACGGTAATATCAAATGCTCCACGTGTAAGTTTGCTGAACTCAATGCTTCTTTGCAAAACTTCATACGTTGACTGGCTGAGGTGGATTGCTGTTTTGAACCCATCTTTGTTGACCCGGCTTATTTCCGAGTCGCTCTTGTAGTTGCTCATCAGGTCGTCAACCTTGTGGATTTCCGCAAGAGCGGTTTCGATGCATTTCTTAGCTGTATTTGAATCTTCTGCGATGACGACGATGCGGGCGAATGTCCCCATAACCAGCCGATGGCCACTGTCGAGCTCGACCTGTTTGTTAGTATCGGCGGAAAAATAAATCGCCACCATTAAACAAACGACAAAGACTGTAATCACAATATGGCCAATTTTCCTGTTCATAAAAAACCCTTTCTACGACAGGATTTGATAATTGATAATCAAACGATAATCAATAGAAAATAATCAATAATCAGCTTATAATGCCGCTATGCGCAAAAAAGAAGTAACAATATTGGCTGAGCGGGTTGAGCAGGAGTTTTTGCCTTTTGTTCGCAGGCCCGGCAGATATATCGGCGGCGAAATAAACCAAATCAAAAAGGACCTCTCGCAATGTGAGCTGACGGTAGCATTGTGCTTCCCGGATATTTACGAAGTGGGGATGAGTAATAGTGGGATAGCGATTATATATGATGTTCTTAACAGTATCGACGGTGTAGCAGCCGAGCGGGTCTTTACGCCCTGGATTGGTGCTGAAAAGCTCTTGCGCGAGAGAGAAATCCCCCTGTTTAGTCTCGAATCCAGAGCGTCGCTAAAGAGCTTTGACATCGTGGGCTTTAGCTTGAGCAGTGAGCTTTGCTATACCAATGTGCTTAATATGCTCGACCTCGGCGGTATCGATGTCCGAAGCTGTCGCAGAGGCGCAGACGACCCGTTGATAATTGCCGGCGGCGGGCAAGCGGTCTGTTGTGAACCTATGGCGCGGTTCATTGACCTGTTCGTGTTGGGCGAAGGCGAAGAATCTGTAGTTGAACTTGCACAACTGGTTAGAGCCCGAAAAAAAGCCGGTGCGACAAAAGAAGAAATCCTTCTCTGTGCCGCTAAGAAATTTGACTGGGTTTATGTTCCGAACCTTTATACGTTTGAATATAACGGGGTAAAAATAAAATCTTTTCGACCGAAATTGTCCGATTTAGGCCGACAGTTCAAAAATGCTGTGGTGGAGGATTTTGAAAATGCCGCTGTGCCGCTTGCCCCGATAGTTCCGTTTGTGCAGGCCGTGCACGAAAGAGTCAGTGTTGAGATTATGCGCGGCTGTCCGGGTCGATGTAGATTCTGCCAGGCGAGCTTTTGCAGAAGGCCTGTCCGCTATCGCAGTGTCGAGAAGATTATCGATATCGCGAAGGCCTGCTACCAATCAACGGGATTTGATACTGTCAGCCTGCTGAGTTTATCAAGTGCCGATTATCCGGAACTCGAGGAATTGGTCGCCGGCCTTGGTGCGTATTTTCAGGATAAGCACGTGGGCTTATC
>JAUWBX010000510.1 GCA_030609625.1 Phycisphaerae bacterium | reverse complement strand
GATTGCCCGGCCGGGGGCATGGATACGAAAGTTAAGAAAGCACAGCGTAACCAGAACGATTATGGTTGGGCGGGTTTCCAAAGGACGGCTTTTTACGCCCTGGCGAATCCTGCGGTACCTGCCCGACTGGCGGGCATTTAGAATATACTACTGGCGGCTGCGCAACAAAAACAAACTAACGGATTCGGTCTTATGTGCCCTGACCGACGAACTGGCAAGCGGCGGGATAGTACTGGAGAATTCAATTATGTATTGCAAGGAGCACCTGGCAACGGCCGGTGTGATGACAACCGCATCACTGCGACCGTCGGCTAAAGATGATATTGAATTCGGCTGGGAAATAGTTAAAAAACTCGGTGAGCTGGATATAGGTCAGGCGATTGTGGTAAAGGAAAAAGAAGTAATCGCCGTCGAGGCAATAGAAGGGACGGCGGAGATGATCGAGCGAGCAGGCCGATTCTGCAAATCGGGGGGCTGGACACTAATCAAGGCTTCCAAACCCCAGCAGGATATGCGATTTGATGTGCCATGTGTGGGGCCCGATACTATCAAAAGTTTAGACAAAAACGGCAGCAAATGTCTGGTAGTGGAAGCAGCCAAGACGATAATTATCGACAAACCCGAAACAATAAAACTTGCCAATCAATTAGGCATAACCATTTTTGGGTGTTGAGACCTTGCATACCGGCTTTGAAAAAATACGACGTAATGGCTGCACACTATATGTCAACAAAGATTTCCGCAACAATGCTCTTGAACAGGCATTATTAGCTGGTGAAGAAGAACTGCAACAGCGCTACGTATTGACAACAATCCCATCATCAGAGTCTTCCTGCGTATATAGATTCACCGTTAGTTTTGGTGATATTGACAGACAGATTTATTTTAAGCAGCATCTCTGGGTATCAGGTTTTCGTTTTATTAAATACCTTATTCGTACCAGCCGGGCTAAGCAGGCCTTTAATGCAATGTTGATGTTAGCTGGAAACGGATTTGACGTTCCCGCTATCATTGCAATGGGTGAACGTAGGTTTGGCTTTTTTAGCACAAAAAGTCTTTTAGTAACAGCCAGGGTCGAAGACTCAAAAAGTGTTTATCAATATATCTCTAACTCTGCGAGGACCAAAGAACAATTGCGAAGCAAACGCGAACTGATACGGGCATTTGGGCGAACTATAGGTAAAATGCACGCTAAAGGTATTTCCCACGGGGATCTTCGATTGGGTAACGTGTTGGCGAAGCAAGAGAAAGATCGCTGGCGGTTCTTTTTCCTTGATAATGAGCGAACGAAAAAATTGAACAGATTGCTTGTTGGGCATCAATTAAAAAATCTTGTTCAGGTGAATATGAAGCTGCCAGATACACTAACCAATACGGACAGGATGAGATTTTTCAAAGAGTATTGGGTAGAAAATGGAGGAAGCAAAAAGGAAAAAACGGCCTTGATAAAAAAAGTTCTCAGGAAAACTAATCAGCGTTTAAGTGAGAAAAGAAGGGTCGGGAGAGAGCTAAGAAAGTGCCTAAGGAAAAACGCCAGATACCTACGAATTAAGGCCAACAAGCACATTGCCGTCTTTGACAGAGGTTTTTGTCAGGAAGCCAAGTCATTTGATTTTATAGAACAAATAGATGCGCTGATGGATAAGGGACAGATTCTTAAGAACGGCGATACCTCCTATGTGTCCCGCCTGACGTGGAACGACAAAGATGTGGTAGTGAAACGATATAATCACAGGGGGTTTATTCATTCACTGCGCCATACTATCAAGAGGTCCCGTGCACGGCGAAGCTGGCTGCACGGACATCGGCTTGGGGTGCTGAACATAGCTACGCCGAAGCCATCGGCTTATATCGAGCAGTATAAGGGAAAGCTTATATGGCAATCTTATCTTGTAACCGAATATGTTGAAGGACAGAAACTATATGACTTTCTTCGGGATGATAACGTCGCTGAGCAAAGGCATTTGAAATCAATTCAGCAGGTTATGAA
>JAUWBX010000074.1 GCA_030609625.1 Phycisphaerae bacterium | reverse complement strand
AACGGGAATCTGGACATCATCCCGGGCGGGCAATGCGACAATAGTAGCTTCGGGTTTTTCCCGAGCTAATTGCAGCCAGCTCTGGGTGGAAAAATTCGGGTTGCTTTCCAGCTGCTCCTTCACTTTTTTAACGCTTTTTTCGGATCCTTTGATTGTTATCTTGTCGCCGATTTTCGTAGTATAATCGCTGACATCCACCTTGCGTCCGTTTATATAAATATGGCCGTGAGAAACCAACTGCCTTGCAGCCTTGCGCGACGGTGCAAAATTTAACTTATAGACCACATTATCCAAACGTCTTTCCAGCAATTGCAGCAGCGTTTCGCCTGTATTGCCTTTTAACCGCTCGGCCTCGTGGAAGCACCTCATAAACTGCCGCTCAAAAAGTCCGTAATATCTTTTGACCTTTTGTTTTTCGCGCAGCCGAACACCGTATTCACTTATTCTGCCCCTGCGCCACCCGTGCATCCCGGGAGCCAAATTTCGCTGTTTCTTTTCGATAGGACACTTAGCCGTCTCACATCTGATGCCCTTGAGCATAAGCTTCATTGCTTCGCGGCGGCAGTGTTTACAAGATGAATCTAAATAACGTCCCATTCTTTTTATTTATCTCCAAAAAGTAGCTCGTAATTCGTAGTTCATAGTCTATGAACAATGAACTCTTTCTAAACTCTCCTTCGCTTCGGCGGTCTGCAGCCGTTATGCGGAAGAGGGGTAACGTCCTCTATCGAGGAGATACGCAATCCCGCTTGCTGCAGAGCTGAGATGGCGGATTCACGACCTGAACCAGGCCCCTTAACCCTGATTTCGACTTCGCGCACACCATTACGCATAGCGGCACTGGCGCAGCGTTGCGCAGCCCTTTGCGCGGCAAAGGGAGTACTTTTGCGAGAGCCTTTGAAGCCTACACAGCCGGATGAACCCGAGCAAACCGTATTACCATCCAAATCCGTAATCGTAATCAACGTATTATTGAATGTCGCCTTTATATGCACAATGGCCCGGACGACATTTTTCCTTACTTTTCGCTTTGTTCTTTTCGCCATTATTTTCCTCGTATCTCGATTCTCGATACTCGCGACGAGCATCAAGTATCCAGCATCGAATATCGTTTTTTAGCGTTTTTCCTTTACACCCTTCTTGCCCGCGACTGTTTTTCTTGGGCCTTTGCGGGTGCGTGCATTACTTTGGGTGCACTGGCCCCGAACAGGCAAACCCCTTCTGTGACGAATGCCTCTGTAACAATTTATATCACGCAAGCGAGCTATATTCTGTGAAACCTGTCTGCGAAGCTGACCTTCCACGATGTAATTGCGGTCGATAATCTGCGTTATGCGGCTAAGCTCATCTTCGCTGAGCTTGCCGGCCTTTGTACTTCTTTCGATACCAGCCTCTTTCAAAATCTGTACCGAGGTGTATTTACCTATACCAGCAATATAGGTCAGCGAAATCCATATAGATTTATCATTCGGAATATCAACACCAACTATACGTGGCATATCAGCTCCTTTTCATATCCAGTTATTAGTTAATTAGTTACTGTTGCCGAAAAAGTATCTGTCATTCCCGCGGAAGCGGGAATCCAGCTTTTCCGCTCTGGACCCCTGCTTTCGCAGGGGTGACATCGTCGGTTTTTGTTTTTCGCAACAGATACTAATTACCACTCACCAATCATGATAAAATCAACCCTGGCGTTGTTTATGTCGCGGGTTCGTGCAAATCACCCGCACAACGCCTTTGCGACGAATAATCTTGCAATTCTCACATATACGTTTTACAGAACTTCTAACTTTCATTTTACATACCTGCTTTTTCGGCTGTAGTCTGCGACTAATGCCTGAGAACTATTCGGCCTCTGTTTAAATCATACGGAGACATTTCAACTATGACCGTGTCGCCCGGCAAAATCCGAATATAATGCATCCGCATTTTGCCCGAAACATGCGCCAAAATCTTGTGGCCGTTCTCCAATTCCACTTTAAACATCGCATTCGGCAAAGCATCGGTCACTTTAGCTTGCAATCTTATTGTGTCCTTCTTTACCATACCATCTTTGCCATTTTTCCTGTTTCGTATTTCCTTGTTTTGTGGCTCGTAACTCGTCCGAGATACGACTCACTACCTTTCTACAGTTAATATCAAGACTTTTGCAAAACTTCAGTCAACACCTCACAACCATTTTCCGTTATCGCAATCGTATGTTCAAAATGAGCCGAGTATTTCCTGTCCTTTGTTACCACTGTCCATCCGTTCCTCAGTGTTTTTACGGCACCGGAGCCGGCGTTAATCATCGGCTCAACAGCCAGAACCATTCCTTCGGCCAAAACAATGTCATTTGCCAACAAGTCGTTGTTGACAAAGTTGGGCACTCTCGGCTCTTCGTGCATTTTTCTGCCAATACCGTGCCCGACAAAATCTTTTACCACCGAAAACCCGGCAGATTCAGCATATTGCTGCATCTCGGCAGCTACCTGACTCCATTTAACAGCCGGCGCAGATTTTGCTATTGCTATACCAAGAACATGCTTTGTTACGTCCATCAGCCTGCGTCTATCCTCTGAAATCCGGCCAATGGCAATCGTAATTGCTGCATCTGCACAATAGCAGTCAAGCCTAACGCCGAAATCAACGCCGAGGATATCGCCAAGCTCAAGCTTCGTATTCTCCGAAGGAATCCCATGAACGACCTGCTCATTTATCGAGGTGCAAATTGCACCCGGAAACGGGATTTTAGAAGTCGGGGTACGGACACCCTTGAACAAAGCCTGTGCTCCGGCATCAGCAGTCATTTGCACAGCTACACCGTCCAACTGCGCGGTGGTTACTCCCGGCTCTGCGATCTCTTTTAGTTTTAAAAGAACATCTGCTACAACAGCGCCTGCTTTACGCATTAAGTCAATTTCTCTTCGGCTGCGAAGCGTTATAGCCATTTAATTTCGTATCTCGTCTCGTGTTTCGATACACTTTCCTGCGCTTCACGTTTTGACCAGAGCGTCCAGCTTCTCGAATATCGAAGCCCTTATCTCGTCGGGGCTTCTGTCAGCATCGAAGTCATAAACAGTGCCGTTGTTTCTATAGTAATCCACCAGCGGTTCGGTCTGCTGATGGTATGTCTTAAGACGATTAGCCACTACCTCGGGACAGTCATCAGGCCGTTGAACAAGCTCGGTGCCATCGTTATCGCACAGGCCCTCGACTTTCGGCTTCAAGTGTTCAATATGGTAAACCGCCCCACACTTAGGACAACTTCTTCTTCCGGTCATTCGCTTTGCTACTACGTCGTCATCTATCTGGAGGTTCAAAACAAAGTCAATTTTCATCTCGTTACCGGCCAATGACTCAGCAAGCTCGACTGCCTGGTTGACGGTTCTTGGAAAACCATCCAGTAAGAAAGCGGGGGCAGGGGCCTTTTTTATAGCTTTGGTCATCATCTTAATTATTATTTCATCCGGCACAAGAGCACCTGAATCCATATAACTCTGGGCCTTTGTCCCTAATTCGGTACCTGCGGCCCGTTCCTGTCGTAAGATATCACCACTCGATAAATGGAGCAGACCATATCGGGCAACAATGTTCTTACACTGTGTTCCTTTGCCTGCGCCCGGTGCGCCCAACAAAACTATTCTCATCCATACGCTCCTTTTATCTTGCCGGCGCTACTGAAACCATCATAGCTGCGCATCAAAAGGTTGGCTTCTATCTTCTGAACCAGGTCCAGCGAGACACTAACAACTATCAACAAGCCTGTGCCGCCCAGGAAATTTGCTACGTTGAATGGAACACCCAGCAGCACTATGATCAGCGAGGGCACGACAGCGATTATAGCCAAGAATGACGCACCAAAATAGGTAATCCGAGTCATTACGGTTTCCAGGTAGTCGGCGGTTCTGCGTCCCGGACGAAGTCCGGGGATGAAACTTCCAGAATCCCGCAGGTTTTTGGCCATCTCCTTCGGCTGAAACTGCACAGTTACCCAAAAATAAGCAAACAAAAATATCAGCAACATATACAGGACATTGTAAGTAAACGAACGATAGTGCAAAGCATCCTGCAAAGTCTGAATAACAACGGCTACCTTTCCTGGTGATGGTGATAAAGGGTCGAACATCGGGATTCTTGCCAACTGTTCAATTATTAAAGGCGGGAACATCATAAAACTCGACGCGAAGATTATCGGCATCACTCCGCCATGATTGACACGAAGCGGCAAATAATGTCTCTGGCCACCATACATTCGCCGACCTCGCATCTGTTTTGCCTGCTGAATCGGTATTCGGCGCTGGCCTTGAGTTATTAATATCGCACCGGCAACAACAAATACAAACGCTGCTATCAGGAACAATATCTTTGTCGGTCCTATAGTGCCGGCCGCTGCACCAAGCTTAAAGTCAACATTCTGCACAAGCGTCCATACTGCCCAGGGCATTCTGGAGACAATGCCGGCCATAATTATCAAACTAATACCGTTGCCTATGCCGTATTCATCTATCTGCTCGCCGAGCCACATAAGAAAGACGGTGCCGGCCGTCATGCCAACAATACCCATTATCATTGCCTGACGGTACATACCCACATAGGTCAATCCCTGCCCCCCTAACAACTTCATAAACATTATCGACTGGACAACGCATATCAGCACAGTCAGGTAGCGCGTGTACTCCTGTATCTTTTTGTGGCCGGTTTGGCCTTCCTGGCGCAGCTTCTTCAAAGCGGGAACGACCTCACCTAACAGCATAAGAATAATCGATGAGGTAATATAAGGCATAATCCCCAGGCTAAACAAGCTGCTACGGCCCAAGGTTCCGCCGGTGAACATCTGCATCATTTCAGCAGCTCTTGCAAAGGGACTATCTGTTGGTCTCGATTGGGCGATTTCAGCTATCTTCGACTGGTCAAAAAGGGGAACAGGGATATGGAAACCAATCCTGTATATTATCAGCAGCGCCAGAGTAAAAAGAACCTTATTGCGCAGGTCCGGGATTCTGAATATGTTAATTACCGTTCCAAGCATTATTTCTCATCCAGTATTCTGCACCCGCCCCTGGGAAGCGGATATGTCAGTTTCATATTTCCTTCCGCATGATAAAATATGCGGATAACAATCAAATAACTTTTGCCGTGCCGCCGGAAGCCACAATCTTCTGCTCTGCTGTTTTGCTGAATTTGTGAACTGTTACCTGCAGCTTTTTTGTCAGGTCTCCCTTGCCGAGAATCTTGATTTTGCTTTTGGTGCTGTCAACCAATCCGACATCGGATAATTGCTCTATGCCAACATCAGCACCATCCTGGAATCTTTCCAATTGCGAGACATTTACGATTTCGCAGCGTATTGCGAATTTATAATTACTAAAACCGCGCTTAGGCAGTCGTCTAAACAAAGGCATCTGGCCGCCTTCATGGAGCGTAACGGAAGTCGAGCCGGCCCTGCTGCCGCCACCTTTATGTCCTCGGCCACTGGTTTTACCGTGCCCGGAGCCGGTGCCCCTGCCAACACGCCGGCGAGGCTTATGTTTACCCACAACAAAAGTTATTTCATGATTCAACATTCAAATCACCTAATCGTTAATCAGCAACCATTAAGCATTAATTACCACACCACGAAGAGCTTCAACCATTTCTTTGCTGCGTAATTTCATCAATCCGTCCAGCGTAGCTTTGACCACATTTTTAGCAGAAGTGCTTCCGTAAACTTTCGTAAGAACATCCTGCACGCCGGCATATTCGAGCACTGCTCGTGCACTGGAACCGGCGATAACACCGGTACCGGGACTGGCAGGGACCAATACTACCTTTGTAGCTCTGTATTTGCCGTTTATCGAGTGCGGAATCGTTCGGCCGACCAAAGCTATCTTGTGCAAGGATTTTTTGGCGTCTTTTACACCTTTCTCGACCGCCTGCGGGACCTCTTTAGCCTTACCATAACCGACACCAACCGTGCCTGCACGGTCACCAATAACAACCAATGCGGCAAAGCTGAACCGACGACCACCTTTGACCACTTTGGAACAGCGAAATACCTTTACTACCGTATCTTCCAACGGCTTTTCTTCCTGGTCTGAAAGTTTAACGGGTTCTACTGCCAATTTTTTCTCCAAACAATATCATATTGACTACCATGTTAAAAGACCAGCCCGGCTTTTCTTGCCGCTTCGGCAAGAGACCTGACTCTGCCATGAAACTTATATCGATTTCTATCAAAGCGAACACACTTAATTCCAACGCCGAGAGCCTGTTTTGCGACCGCTTCACCTATTATTTCAGCAGCTTTTTTATTGCCTGCATTGGGCAATTGGTCACGCATTCCTTTTGTCCTTGTACTTGCCGAAGCAAGTGTCGCTCCTGCAACGTCATCTATAATCTGGGCGTAAATATGCCTGTTCGAGCGAAATACCAACAGTCGAGGTCTATCTGGCGTACCAAAGACCTTTTTTCGCACGTGATACTTACGCCTTAGTGCTGCTTTTTTCAACCTTTCAGTTTCCATTAGAACCAAATCCCAATTATGCCGCTCCCGAAGCAAATGCTTTGCCGACCTTGCGTCGCACGTGCTCGCCGGTATAACGGATACCCTTGCCTTTATAGGGTTCCGGGGGCCTTATCTTTCTTATGTCCGCAGCGAACTGTCCAAGCAGGCATTTGTCTATTCCCGAAAGCGTAAACCTTGCAGGGACGTCGTTACCCCTGGTAGCACCGGCATCAATATTTACTTTTATGCCCTTCGGTATTACCAGCCCTACCGGATGGCAAAAGCCAACCTGAAAAACCAGCTTTTCACCCTGCTCTTTGAGATTATAGCCGGTGCCGTATATTTCCATTTTCCTCTCAAAACCTTTGCTGACACCTATAACCATATTGGCAATCAAGGCACGCATTGTGCCGTGCAACTGCCTGTTCTGGCGGTCCTGGGGACGTTTATTTTCGACTAATATTTTCCCCTCGGTATCGTCAATTTTCACCTTTATCCGGGGATGACAGTCCATCTGGAGCTCGCCGAGCGGGCCTGAGACCTTGATACATTGGCCTTTCTGCCCAACCTTTACGCCTCCAGGAATATCAACAGGTTTTTTTCCAATACGACTCATCAGCTAACCGTACAAAGTATCTCGCCGCCGACCTTAGCTTCGCGGCAGCTTCCGTCACTCATTACACCTTTACTTGTCGAAACAATAGCAATACCCATGCCGGCTAAAACGCGCGGCAATTTACCAACAGATGAATAAATTCTTCGGCCGGGCTTGCTTGTCCTTGTTATTTCGTTAATAATAGAATGGCCGTCCTGGTCATACTTTAATATAACCCTCAGTATTCCCTGCCTGCTGTCGTCGATTCGGTCAAAATCCTCGATGTAACCTTCCTTCTTCAAAACAGCAGCTATGCCTTCACAAATATTTGATGCCTTAATATTGACCTGGTTTCTGTTTATTCGCATAGCATTGCGAATTCTCGTCAACATATCAGCTATTGGGTCACTTAAACTCATAGTTTACCTCGTATTGCGTTACGCGATACGCATCACGCACGACGAATTTACCAACTGGCTTTTCTTACTCCCGGTATTTTCCCTTCGTTAGCTAACGTTCTAAAACAAATCCGGCAAATTTTGAACTTGCGATATACTGCTCTGGCTCTGCCGCAAAGCTGGCAACGCGTATATTGTCTGACGCGAAATTTCTGTTTCTTTTCTGCCTTGTTC
>JAUWBX010000358.1 GCA_030609625.1 Phycisphaerae bacterium | reverse complement strand
GTTACCGTTTCCACACGGAAATCACTGACCGATATCTTGGCCTGGTCGAGCTGCCCTTGTTTGAGCTGAACGCCTTTGTGTGTGACCCGTATGTGACCCGTTGTGAACAGTGTAATCAAGGCTGCATCAATTGCATCACGGGGCCAGCCATAAGGTGTGTTTTCAAAAGCGTCCCGAACATCTTTGCCTTTCTTTCCTGAACCGATTTCGGAAAGCACTGCTGAACAAACCGGGTGTTTTTCAGGTGCATCATTCCAGTCAACGGCCTGCAAGGCAGCCTCGTCTCCGTTTTTGGCCCGGTTAATCACACTGTGCCAACGGTCGTCGTCCGCATCCTGGAAACTTGGAAAAAGCCGATCCAACGAGATTTCAGCGGCTGAATGCACTTTGTCTTTCAACAATAGATCAAAGCGCTCCTGGCCGCCGCCTTGAATGACTTTAGCGGCATTGATCACATCCTGAATAATTGTATTCCTCGTAGTTTCGCCTGAACCCATCCGGGTTGACATGGAATCACGGGCTTCCTGGCCTTCCGGTGTAGTAGGCGTGCCTTTGAATTCGATGGTTGCCTTAGCCGCTTCATACTCTACGATTGCCTTTTTAAGGTCATCGGCGCTGGCCTTGGGAATATATACATAAATTACAGGGCTATCAGTTCCAGCAGCGCGAGCATCGGCAAGCATAGTGCTTTCATTTTCGCCCCAACCATCGCGTATCCAGACAGGAATTTCATTCCCTTTGACTTCAGGCGGTTCGGCGCCAAAATGAATTGACAGCCTGCGAGCCGCTTTACATTTTCCTTGAAGCAGCTTGATGCCATTCAAGGCAGTTGAACAGGCTGCATTTAATAGAGAAGAACGCTTGCCGGATAGTGCGGTCAGGTCATTATTCAGCCTGGTCTGCCGGTTACGAAATTCCCGGTCCCACTCGCTGCTTTCTCTGGTCTGAAGGCTGTATTCCTCATCAATCTTGATGAGCTTTCCCTCGTCAACCAGTTTATCGAGAATTTGAGGGACCTCTTTTCTCAAGGTCGCACCATCATTTGAAAGATCGCTGATGAGAAGATCCGCTAAGGTTTCAGCGGTGGCCCTCACCCCGATATCGGCCACCTCTTCACGCGGCAGTTTTCGAATCAGGAAAACAAGCCCACAAATCCGTTCGGCAAGTTTGCCTTCCGGAGTCCCATCATCAAGGTTTCGGATCGTTTCATCGATTTCTCTCAACAGGACACCGGTGCGCAGGAGATCGGGCTGGAGCTGACCAAAGATGAAGTCTGCCGGCATGACAGTGCCAAGGGTTTTTTCAGCCATTTCTTTGACCGCATCATAGACAATACGCAACTGGGTCCGAACCTGGCTGGCTGTACCGGGAATATCGATGGCACGTAAGACATGTTCCCAAAAACGGCGGCGAACAGGCAAGAGGGGATAGTCATCCACAATTATCGCGCGGTCTTCGCCCCGAGGGCCAATCCGTGTGCCCGTAAGCTGACGGTCTATTTCGCCGGCATAAGAACTGAGCGTCTCTTCAATGGATTTGCGCTTATCGGCTTTTTTCGCAAGCACCACACTACGGGTTACCGTTTCAACATCCGCATCGGATAGTTCAACTGGAATCGTAAAACGGGGCCTCAGGCGCTGCAATAAAGGTACGCTGCCGGCAAGGGCTGTCTGGCCCGCTCCTATGAGCAAAACCCTGCTATCGAGCTGTTTGCAGATGGCTTCAGCAATTTCCATTACATCAGTAGAACGATGTGGGCTGTCCCCAATGAACAACTGGATTTCATCCAGCACAATAACCGTACATGGGATTTCGCCATTTATGGAAAGGACTTTGCGGACAATCCGGATAAACTCTTCCGTCGAAATATCCGTAACAACTGGGAACTGGGCACGAAGCGCGGCTCGAGCTTGCTTAAGATCTGGGGCAAAGGCGGGATCAGCCTCCAATAGTGCATTGGCCAGAACGGGGCTGACATAGAGGTCATGCAGTTCGCTTTGAAAATCTTTACCCGCGGATTCAACCGAGGACTTGACCTTTTTATATATATTGTTTTTCTGAAGCCAGATACAGAACTGCGCCTGGGGCAGGGAGCTTGGAAGGCCTTTGGAGCGTAAAAGGATACTCAATACAGCAAGACCAACGCTTTCACCACCTCCGGAAGGCAAGGTTCCCGATGCTGCATGGAGCCCCCCGCATCGTTTCCCTAATGTATCCAGTTCCTTTAAAAGATCACTAACCTCGTCCGGCAACTGTGTAAGCCCCCTGGTGGTTGCTCCGTCAAATTCAAACTGGCTATCCACCCACAAATGTCTGAACATTTTGAGAAGGTGAGATTTGCCGCTTCCAAAAAAACCGCTTACCCATGCGGCAGGTTGAACTGTTGAGTCGGCATTCCCCAAATACGATTCAAGAATTCGGGTAAGACCACCCTTGTACTGGCCTTCACAGACAAAGTGCTCCAGTTCATAACGCAGGGTTTCAATTTCTTTCTTGGTTGTCGATTCCGTTACAGCGGCCACACCGTCATTGAGCAGCTTTGCGATAGCAGGATCTCGCTGAAATATTTCACGGTTTTTCATGAGTCGCTCACCCCATTATGTAAGGTTATGGGAACGGCCAAATAATTCCAGCCGTCCCGCGCATCGAGGAGCCGATAATTATTATTGTCAAATTCACCCGGAAAAAAGAGCAACAAACGGCCCCGAATATCATATATGACTTCCTTCAGAATTAAAGATACCTTGGTGAAACCATATAAGCTCGCCACTCCATACACGGCCACTACGGTTTTTGCGTCCACATCAGAGCCTGTTAATACATTTTGGAGTTCTTGCGCGGCATACTGCAAAAAGCCGCTTTGAAGTTTCATTGTCAGGTCTTCCGGAGATTCGAAATATAGGTCCCTATATTCTGTGTTGGCCATCCAGGTGGCGAAGGTTTTCGTAAAATTGAAAGACTTCCATTTATGCTCGGCATCGATGGTTGCCATTTCAAAAAGCCCACGCCGAGCACGCAACTTGCGTTCGTCCTCTTTGGGATAGACCACAAAGATGGTTTTTTGGTCTCCTGCCAGATTGCGCTGCCATGGCGCAGAAATGTGATTACGATAGCGAGTTACCAGTTCTTCAATCCTTCCCATATATCAAATGCCTTTCATCTTCCGTAAATAGGCGGGTAAACGAAACCTCCATAACCCCGCCTGCCCGGCTTAAATCCAAAAAACCCAAACGTTTGGCATCAGTAGCCAGAGAGACCAGTTCCTCGTGAGGTGTATCGAGCACTTTTGCCCAAAGCGTATTGAATAAGCCGCTGCCACGAGCCCCAAGAATGTAACCCAACACAAGGGCATAAGCCGTGACAATAGGGGTCGAGTTTACCTTCTGCCGATATTTCCGCACGCGGCCTGTCAAGTGCCCGGACTGTGTCCAGGAGGATGACGTATTGCGCACGACCGTATCAAGCGTACCGTTATTTAACCTGTTCCGGACACTCTGACGAAGCGCATCCGTTAATTTCTGGCGCATGAGCTCTTCACCGGTATTCATCTGAAGGATCGGGGGCGATGTAACCCTTAAAAGGGGGTCTCTCGCTAAGGCGGTTAATAAAGCAAGCAGAGGGCGACCGCTTTCATCAACCTGCCAAAGATAGCGCAAAATACGGAAAAGCGGGATAGACGGATCGAGTCCATAAAGCTCGCTCAGACGTTGACAGGTTAGCTTGCGCGTTGAAACGGTCTGCTTGCCAAGACAATTTTGGTCAATGATGGCAGATATATAGG
>JAUWBX010000181.1 GCA_030609625.1 Phycisphaerae bacterium | reverse complement strand
TCTTGAATTTTTCCCGGGCTGTAACTGCATGCGGCACATTGCCCGGCATTATGATAATCTCTCCGGCTGTAACGTGCTTCTCTTGGCCATCTATGGTCAACTGACCCCGCCCATCAAGAACCTGTACAACGGCATCATAAGGGGTCGTATGTTCGCTTAGCTTCTGGCCCTTATCGAAGGCGAACAAAGTAATTGTCCCCACCGGCTTATCGATTATTGTTTTACTAACAATCGAATCCTTCGAGTATTCGACCAAATCCGCCAGCTTTTTCCCTTTAGCAACACACGCCTTTAGGACACCGGGCCTTTCCTTTTTGCAGGTCATCTTCTTCTCCTTTTAATATTCTTTGCCTTACCTTTTTTCTTTGCACATCGGCTTCGTAACAATTCATCCAGCGTAAGGCCGAGAAGATATTTGCCTATATACTTTTGAAGTTTGGCAAGCTTCTCTCTTATCGGGCAATCTTTCTGGCGTGGGCAGACGTCCAGCCCCAACAAACATCTGTTTAAGCTCAATGGCCCCTGAATTGCCTCTATTATTTCCAGTAAATTTATCTTGTCCGGCTTTTTGCTTATGACAAAGCCGCCGTTTGGCCCCATACTGCTTTTCACCAACCCGGCATTATGAAGTTTCTGCATCAGCTTACAGGCAAGCTCATAAGAAATATCCTCAGTTCGAGATATATCCCTTGTCGATACGGGATCCTGACCATATTGCCCAGCCAGGTTTACCATAGCCCGCAGAGCGTAGTCTGTATTTCTCCTCAAAATATCCATATTCAATGTACCTCAATAATTATCAAGAATCATATAGGACTAATATAGTCCAATATATAGATTAATTCAATAAAAAAAAATAAAATATTTTAAGAAAATTATATGTTTAACCTGGAAAACGCTGTTCCGCGGTGTTTATCGAGATTTTAGGTTCTTTTCAAAGCTTAAAAAAACAGGTCTAATCATTCGTGAGTGTTCAATTTTGTCGAAGGAGCCGCCATTTTTTATGCCAAATTCAGACGAAATAATAGTTCAGGCCGAGTGATAAAAAATCCTATATCAGTCGCCTGTGGCAATTTTTCCGTCCGTACTAATGATAATACTCTTTTCGAGGTTTTTGTTGGATACGAATCGGTGTTCGTGCCGGCCTTTTAATATTACCTGTTCTTTATCTGTGATTATTTCAACTTCCTGCTCCGGGTTCCTTTCCCGGATGACATTAGCCAACAGGAATGCCTTTTCCAGTCCGTCTCCGGTCTTGTAGTTCGCTACCTCATCGGGCTGCGCCAATCGCCTGCCATCGTAAATCGAAGCATTTTTCATTTGCCCAAGCCACGCATATATTTCTTCAACCGACATCGCCTCTGCCATTTGGACTGAGACCGGGTTGCGCTCCACTGCTGCTTTGACAAACGGCAGCCAGTTACAGCTTTCCATATCGCGATATGAATAAAAGGCAAGTTCCGCAGTGGGATTGCTTCGGCGTACTTGCTGCAGATAGTCAATTATCTGTTCTCTGCTGTGCTCTACGGATATTTCTATCGGCTCGGCGGGCAGAAAATTCTTGTCCGAAGTCGGCAGCCTGGCTTCGATATGTATAAAATCAGCTAATTCATCTACAAACAGCTGGGCCTCTGGAATAACCGGCTCAATAAATTTTCTAAATGTCCCTTTGCCCTTGGTGCTTCTAAGGTCAGGCTTTTGCTTTTCTATAAATTCCTCAAGCTCATCGCAGCGAATTCTGTCGGGTAGTTGATATGGGACAAAATCTTCATCCGAAATCTCAGCAAGTAATTTATCGAAAGTTTTGTCGGCTATTCTGTAATTGCTGCCGTGCTCATAATGGAAAAGGACCTCGGCCTTTAAGAACTGTGCCTGTCCGTGACACTCGCGGCAGACCTGGAAGAACTTTTGATAGTCTCGATTGGACCGTAGAAAATTTGCTAAGACAGAGAGCGATAAATCCACCGATAAATAGGAATCGAGCTTCTTGCCAAAATCCTGATAAAGTATTTTATCTATCGTCGCATCTTTATACAAACAATGAACATAGCCGGATGAATGGGCCACGATTGTAATGTTTTCATTGCGCAGTGCCCGCCGGGCCTTGTTAGAGATAGCAGTTCCGTTGAACCACATCGTTTTCGTAACGAGCCTTCTGTTGTTGGTTAAAACTCCATCTTGTATGTCGAAGAAATTTTGCGAATGAAGTGGCGTAAGTATCATATAAATATCTTCCAGCGGTATTGAGCAAACGATAAACGCCGCCGCCGCATAAAGGGCCGCAAGAGATACACATTCCCCGGCTGCGGTTCGGTAACCTTCCTTGAGGCGAAAGGCGTTCATCACCTCGACGGTTTCCGTCTTCCAGTACGGGATGATATCGCTGTCGTATTTATCCAGACCAAAGTGCCGGCGAATATCCACATCGAAATAATATTTGTCGCCGTGATAGCCGAACAGAGCATTGCTTTTAGCAATATCACCGGGAGAAATAGACTTCTCAAACCGTTTGAGCTCTTTGGCCTTGCTCGTCAGTCCCCAGGTCTCAAGGTCAAGATTAAACTCAAACTCGTCCATTATGAATTGTCTTAGTCGCATCAATTTGCGGTAGCTGCTCTTGCCTTGCAGTTTTTTGAAACAGTCTCGTTCTCGCCACTGCCAGATAATCGGGCTCATAATATTAGCTAAAACCAGGCTGTACATCAACTCCGGAAACACAAATATTTCCATGTCCGAAAGCGTTATAGCGGAAGTGTATTTTTCTAATTGCTCTGAATTCATTTCCCGTTTGAACCCTTATCTATTTTCGGCTTCCAGGCTCTCTGGCATCGTTTCGACAAATGTTCTTATATCATCCCGCACCTTTCTAAAGGTTGTCAAAATCTGCTCTTCGCTGCCGGACGCAAAATATGGGTCGTCAAATGGCTTGTGAACAATTCTTGCTTTGCCACTGAATACAGGGCAACTCTCGAAAGCATTGTCGCACAATGTTACTACATAATCAAAATCGATTCCAGAGAATTCGTCAATGTACTGAGATTGGTGCATTGAGATGTCCACTCCCGCCTCAGCCATCGCTTTTATTGCCCTGGAACTGACATCTATCGGACGAATTCCCGCAGAATACGCATCAATGACGTTACCTTTTAATTCTCTGGCCCAGCCCTCTGCAATTTGGCTTCGACACGAATTACCTGTACAAAGAAATAATATTTTTATCTTTTCTTTATCGCCGCACATAAATACTCCACGTTTTTTGGGAAATTTCTCTTATTCGCATCGACCAGGATCACAAAACCCAAGCAGTTCACAGGACTCACAATAATTACGGTATTGAGCATTACAGTTCTCTAAGATTCCAATTCTGGACAATGCGAAATCATATTTTACGGGGTCGGCCGGCTCAATTTCTGCAAAGCCTTCCGTTATTTTAATTGCCGTTGCTAAAGAAAGCGCCTTTCGATTGTAAAGCCCTAATATCTTGCACAGCCTGCCCATATGCACATCAACCGGCACAATGAGTTTGGCCTTGTCAATCCCCTTCCACAGCCCTGTATCAACATCATCATTCCGCACCATCCACCGCAGAAAAAGGTTAAGCCGTTTGCAGGCACTGCCCTTAGCGGGATTGACTAACAAATACTTCAACCCACGGCTTGTCTTTCCATCATGCTCAGCAGCATACATATTAAGAAGTGAATTGCAGAATTTCGACAATGCTGGAACGATATTTCTATCACCTGGATTGTAGCCCTGAATAAAAAACTCCTCGATGCCGGCATATCGGTTCAGAACTTTCTTCAACAACATCAGTAAATCCGAGATGTCCTGGTCTGTGGTGAAGCGGTGTTTAAAGCCACTTAGTTTTTTTCGCTCAGCTTTACCAAAACCTCTTACAAAATCATACGGACTTTCACCCATACGCTCGAACAGGTTGGTCAGACTTTTTTGAATATGTTCGACCCGGCCATAAGCAAGGTCCGCCGCCAACAAGGCGGCAACCTCCATATCAGAGGGATTATCATACCGATATACAAACTGCATCGGGTCTGGTTTTATCAAATCACGACGGTTGTACCTGGCGTACAACCTTTCCAGCACGTCCTTTATTATGACCAGCCGTTTATTCACCAAGCACCGCTGACTTGAACTTATCACATTTCAAATTTTTCGACTATCTAGCTCCTGTTGCGGAAACAGTATTTGTCATTCCCGCGGAAGCGGGAATCCAGTTTTTCGCTCTGGACCCCTGCTTTCGCAGGGGTGACATCGTCGATTTTCGTTTTACGCCACAGATACTATCTAAACAAACAAGAGCAAACTCAAATCCATAACTGCCATACCAGCGACTAATCCGTAGGCTGCCAGATGATGCTGGCCATATTCTCTGGCAGTGGGCAGGAGCTCATCGAGCGAGACAAATACCATTATGCCTGCTACTGAAGCAAAGAGTATGCCGAATACCAGGTCGTTAAGGAATGAAAAGAGAATAACGTAGCCGATTAGCGCACCTACCGGTTCAGCTAATCCCGAAAGAAATGAATAAACAAATGCTTTCTTTCTGTTACCTGTTGCATAGTATATGGGAATTGAAACAGCAACACCTTCAGGAATGTTATGTATCGCTATGGCAACGGCTATCGCTATTCCGAGCTTTGTATCTTTTAGAGCACTTATAAAAGTAGCAAGTCCTTCCGGAAAGTTATGTATTGCGATTGCCAGTGCCGTAAATAAACCCATTCGGTAAAGTTTCCTGAACCTGGCTGCCGACTCTGGCTCATCCATTTCCTCTGTCCTGTGAGCTTCATGTGGATTTTCAAATGCCGGTACCAGCTTGTCTATAATGCCAATAAAAATAATTCCGGCAAAAAAAGCCAGAACAGTAACCCAATATCCAGTGATCTGGCCTAATTCGGCAATGAGAGAGTCTTTTGCTTTAGGAAATATCTCGACGAATGAAACATATATCATAACGCCCGCGGAAAAGCCAAGGGCAGCAGAGAGCAACTTTGTGTTAGTTCGCTTAGCGAAAAATGCCAGAGCACTGCCAAAACCTGTTGATAGGCCCGCAAGTAGTGTTAACCCAAAAGCTATCAATACGCTCTGAAATCCCATAGTTTTATTAATTTGTCCCTGATTCCAAAAGTTTTCGCCACTTCCTGTTGTCGGCTTCGATAAGTCTGTCAGCTTCTGCAAAGCTTTCGCTGCCGGCTGCATATTTATAAGGTGCCGACTCATCCTGTTCCCAGACCTGCAATATCGGTGTCAATAGCTCCCAGGAAATCTCAACGTCATCCTGTCTCGTAAAAAGTGTCTGGTCACCAAGCATACAATCCAGAAGCAATCTCTGGTACGCCTCGGGCATGTCAACCAGGAAAACGCTTTTATAGCTGAAATTCATATTGAGCGTGCTCATACAAATCTTTGAGCCGGGTCTTTTAGCCTGAAAGCTAAGCGATATTCCCTCTTCCGGCTGTATTCGCAGCACAAGGACATTAGGCGGCAGCTCATCAAGGCCGACAGAAGAAAACATCGAATAAGGAAC
>JAUWBX010000431.1 GCA_030609625.1 Phycisphaerae bacterium | reverse complement strand
ATACTTATAATTTAAAAGCTCCACAGAAATCGTGTCATGATGGGGAAGCAATTGTTCAATTTTGCATTTCTTAACTACAGCCTGGTCGCCGTTAACCGAACACTCAACTGTTTCTGCTTTAATAATCTTATCCTGCGACTTTGATAATACTTCTTTTATCACACGGCCTATCGTCGGATACTTGCTGTCATCAAGATTCTCTCGATAAAACTGCCTGGACTGCAATCGCATTTGTTGTGCGTATTGTCCGTCAGTGAAGTGTCTTCTTACCACATCCCATAATTCCTTCCCAGTGCCGACAGTATTAAACGTTGAAGGTAACGAGTAGATATTATAATTAGGGTCAATGCTTTGAATTGCCTTCATGAGACGGTCTGTTGTTAGGAATATTACCGGCTTGCTTGAGCATAAGACTTGAACCAGAGCCGCCCCAAAATAATTAACCGCTACAACTAAATCCACCTGCTCAACCACCGTCTGAAGGTCAGTATCCGGCGGGAGTATCTTTTTTGCCAGGCTGCTGCTGACAGAAGAAACAAGTTCAAGTTCCGGAAAACCCGGATGAACCTTAACTATTAACGATATTTGACCGGCAATGTCTGCCGGTGGCTTGTCCAGAATTTTTAGCGCCTCTATTTGCTTACTCGGCTCAATAGTTGGGTTAATGACACTATCAATCTTGGTTGGATTCATCAGGGCCAAAATGCGCCAGTTCTTTTTTTCGCCAAATGATTCTCTGACAACAACGGGATGTTCGTTTATCGCCCTAAGGTTTCGACAACATATCAGTCGGTCAGGTGCCACCCCGTTTTCCCTAAAGTGAGTCTTTTGGTGGCCCAAACTATAAAGCACATATTTACTCGCAACTTTTGATGTTTTCTCTCCCACAAAAGCTGCTCCATGCGGTATGGCAAAAGTGGGAATATCGTAACGATTAGCTGCTTCTGCAGGCAATCGAGATTCGCCATCGTTTAGAGCGCTGACAACTACCGCCTTGGGACGAATTCGCTTCCACAAATTAAGCCATGTGTGAAAATTAGACACAAAGGCCGGCCAGCGATATCTACAGTAATTATCAAAGTGGTATTTTAGAACATTTATCGTCCAGCCTAATCGCCCCGGAGTATTCTGTACCAGCTTGTTATATCCATTAAAAAAACGGCTTTGATATTCAGGCTCCATAAAATCCAACTGACGCGGGGAAACTACAGGTATCGAATACTTCTCTGACAACTTTTTCTCGTGCGCACTGCTCGGAAAAATCAGCATTACTGCTACTTCACCCGGAAATTCCCTGGTTAGTTGCTCTATCACATGACCAAAACGATAACTTTCACCGGGATTAAACGCCAATACTATCCTGTCTTTAAAAATATCAGGGTTATATAACGGCCTGCCGGAAGTATCATCGAAAGTGATTCTCATTCTTGAAAAGTAATCAATCGAATTTTTAACTTTGGCTTCGGGAATTGAAACCGGCAAGGCTTTGTTTGGAAACAACTGATTTAAAATAACGGCGTGAATATCGTTGCGATAGTAAAATACTGAAGGACGCAATACCTCCTGATGAAAAAACTGTAATTGACTACCGCCTCTTTTCTGAAATGCCTCGGCCAATTCAAAAGTTATAGCAACGTCCTGCCAAAACCAACGCATAGCTTCGAGATCAAATTCAGGCCAGCAAATATCCTCTGAAGTAAATTCGTTCCCAGCAGGCTTAAACCAGTTCCGGTAGAATTCGGCAGCTTCCCGCCTGGAACGAAGCAGAGCATCCAACCCCACATACTCGTCAATCAAACCAAAGGGAAGTTTTGCGCCTCTGGCAAAACCAACGGCAGAACTGTCCAGAGGCAGCAGCGTATAACCCTGCGAATGACTCTCCTGGAGAAATTTATGCCCATATCTTTCAATATCCGTCCCGAAAAATATAAATAACTTATGAAAGCTACTTTGACGTCCCACTATCTGCTCCTTCTAAAACAGCCAACTTATATACGGTTTATAACAGTCCATTTTGCTGGTTTCATAATAAACCTTTCTTTCGGCAAGCTTCATACATCAGTTCTGCAAATTCCCAATCCTCAGGCGTATCAATATCCTGAACAAGATAACGAGGGAGAACGACCGGCTTAGCATCTTTAGCATACAACTGCTTATTTCGAAGGAATTTTGCAGAATCAAACCAGTAAAACTGACCGGCATCATGATATGCTCTCGGAAGATCCTGTGACCTGGTCAATTCATGTTCCGGCCAAAACATTTCCACAAAACCTTCGTTGTTAATTTTCAATCCCCTAAAAATAGTAAATTCAAATTCGGTAATACTAAAAACGCTTGAGATGTTTTTTTCGGTCAATAATTTATAGCCTTTTAACAAATCTTCAGAACGAACAAAAGGAGCTGTCGGATAAATACAACATGAATACTTTATTGTTTCCCCTGTCGATTCAAACCATCTTATAGCATGTTCAAGTACTGGTGCAGTTGGTGTATGGTCATCAGAAAGCTCAGAAGGCCTGATAAAAGGAACTTCCGCGCCGGCGGATTTTGCAACTTCGGCTATTCGCTTGCAATCAGTAGATACAATTATGCTATCAAAAATTTTACACTCCTGTGCAGCTTTAATTGAATAGGCAATGATTGGTTTGCCGGAAAATTTCCTGATGTTCTTGCCTGGAATTCGTTTGCTTCCGCCACGAGCTGGTATAATTGCCACATTCAACTCAAACATTCTCCGTCAAAAACTGGCTGTTACGTTCATAGCAATGCCAAACCAACTCCCAACTAAACGGTGTCCCTTTGTCGATATCGCAACTGGCCGTTTTACCGATTACTTCATCAATAAACTTTGGCGCCAGTCCATAGCCCGGCCGAATAGACCTGACATTATCCTCTGAAAACTTTTGCCCGGCCTTGATGTCCTCAACCACAAACAAAGACCGCCTGAAAACCCTGTTCCTCTCCTCATCGCCCGTGATTCCATAGTGAACGCTACCAATAGCTTTTTCAGCCACCCTGATATTTTCCACCAGACTTTTCAATTCCGCCGGCTCTATCGAAAAGAAGCTGTCCAG
>JAUWBX010000433.1 GCA_030609625.1 Phycisphaerae bacterium | reverse complement strand
ACTCATCCACTCATTTACTCTATAATCAGCCACGCAAAGGCACAAAGGACTAATGCGGTTATGGACATAAAAACAACAATTGAACTGAATAGAATCACCGCTTCTTTGAGGAAGTTGGCGGCTTTTATTTCCGGCAGCTTTGTGGCTTTATAAACGATGGCTATGGCCGCTACCAAAGGCAGCAGCCACAGCATGGATTGCGGGTCTGCACCGATTTCTTCCGGCAAAGTAAATGTTGCCATTACGAAAGCAACTGAGGTAGTTAACATTTTAGTCTCCGGCGATTTCTGTTTTGCGCAGATGAGCCAAATAAACGGCGTTTACAATGCACAAAAGGTTAAGCAAACCTGCGATGCTGGTGTATATCTGTCCTATTTCGTTCGGTCTGCCAAAAACGGGATAGTATCCCGTCGTGGCCCAGTACCCCAAAACCGCGACAATCGGCGAATTCATAATTTGCGCCACATACCACGGCTTTGCCCCGACAGGGTTGATAATTCCTATTGAGCCGACATATAAGCCTGTGCAGAAGGTCAGGATAATAGTTATGGATATAATAAGAGCGCGTTTTTTTTCCTTTATCAGGAAATGTCCGGCGCCCGGGATAAGCCAGGCGAGCAGTCCGACGGTCAGCAGAAACAGTGTATGGTTTCCTTTCGAGCGTGGTGCCGTCACGATGCTGCCTCCGATTCTGCGGGTGTATTAGGCTCTGACGATTCTTCATCAGCCTCCAATAGCCTAAAGTTCATACGTTTTAATATGTTTTTGGGATTAAAGTGGACCGCCGCCAGGGTCTCGGATTGAACATAATCTTCTCTTTGTAATCGCGTCACTTTGATTCGTTCGTACTCCTGGAGGGTAAGGCGTTTAACTGAAATATTTTTTATACAATAGAAGCTCATATCCGGCTTGAACTCCATAACCAGAGGGACGGCGTCAACAGCGTTACTGTCCTGCGGTACGAGCGAATAAAGCTGCTCTACGAAGCGGCGCTGGTTCCTACGCCCGTTCAGGAAGAGCTGTGCCGCCGGGTTACCTGCAGTTTGCACAGTCAGAGTTTGTATTGTCGCTCTTGATATTCTTCGCAGGCCCGTAAGATTTTGCAGCCTGAAAGGTTTGGTGTCGTTTTGTTCCGCATTTGCGGTCCCGGATGTGTTAGGGTCGTTTTGGTCCTGGCTGTTTTGCTGTCCGTAGAGTTCGTTAAATTTATCAAGAGCGCTGTCCCAGCCGTCTTTTACCGCCAGGTCAATGAACTCTTCGGCCTTGCTTTTTGCGGGTTCCATTGCAGCGAGTTTCTTTAAGTCTTCGGTAACTTTTTCTTTTACCGAATAAATATTTTCAGCTTCATCTTCCCCTTCGGCTCCGCTCAGGGCTGAAGGCTGGTTTGGGTCGAATTCAAGTGCGCGTGTACTAAAGGTTTGGTTAATGCTTTCTGGTTCGGCGGTTTTTATGGCTTTAATCACCCGAACAACGGCCATTATTTGTCCGGAGCTGTCCTGAAGTCCGCTCCACGCCGCCCCCCACAGGTCTTTGAGGGGGCCGATATTTTCATACATTCTGGGCTTCGGCACGTCAAAGGACCCAAGTTCGCTGGCGGCTAAATCATCAACGGCAAAAACAATTCGTTGTCTCAGCGGTAAGTTCGGGTCATTCGGGTCGGATGGCACTTGCTCATAGACGGCAAAAACAATCTGAGTCAATGAGACCGGATTTCGCCCTTGGCCCTCTAAATACAACCTTGCAAGATATTCATTTGTCTGCATATCAATTGGGCTAAGCAGCCCTGTTTGGCCTGCATATATCTTGATATTGTGCTTTTCGCTTAATTGCTCGGCGGTGGTTTTATAGTCGCCGGCCATCTCCTTAAACTGTTCGGCAGTCAGATTCACAGGCTCTATGTCGGTGCTTTCCGGAGAGGGTTCGGTAATTGTTTTGGCCTCCTGCAGTATTCTATTTGCCGTGGAATTTATTTTTTTGTTCATAAGCCGTTGTGAAATGGTATCCGTAACCTCGGCATAGCTTTTAATTCGTTGTCTCAGCGGTGAGTTCGGGTCATTCGGGTTGGATGGCACTTGCTCGGTAAATAACTCTTCTCTATATCTTTGGTAATAATCTTCCTTCTCCTGGTTAGTGGGCGGCGTTATTATCGTCCGAACATCGTCGAGCCTGACGACTACGTATTCAAGCTGAACTCTGTCAGGCAGCTTATATCCGAAGCCGTAGGGATTTTCGTCGCTTACGTTGCCAGCAAAGAATTTCTTGTATTTGTCAAAATGTCCCTTCTCGATGCTCGATACCGGATTCTCGATGCTCGATGCAAACACATCGGGACCGAATTCCACCACTTCAACGTCAAGGCTTTCTTGCTCGGTGGCGACAGCCTGGGTTATCTGTGAGTTTGTAACATCTTCGTTTGAGCAAATCATCTGGGCGTACTGCATTACGGCTAACAATTGGCTAAATATTGCCAGGAGCTGCTCCTGCGGGAGGCTGTATTGGTTTATTAGAAATCCAATTCGCTGCGAGTATGTCTGGCCGTTGAACAACTGTGGTATTACTTTTCCGAGCAGCTCGCCGGCCTGCTCGTTTGGCACCCTGATGCCTGCGAGCTGTGCTTCGTTTTTCAGTAACATCCAGTATATACTGGATGGCATTGAGCGTCTGTATATATCGTTGATTTGTTTGTCACTGATTCTGTACTGGTATGTTCTAATCGTTTGCTTTATATGGTTGATAAGTGCCGGCGAAGTTTGCTGCTCGGCAAACAGCAGCTCGCCCAGGAGAATCCCCCGTAAGTCCTGGTTCCTTAGCAGGACATCTGCCTGGAGCGCTCTGAGGACATCCAGTTCCCGTCGTGCCAGGGATAAATCGTAGTCTGTTATTTTCCTGTTATCTGCGAACCAGGCCACCGTCCTGTGCAGCCCAGTCCTTCTTTGGCTGAGTTGTGAAATGTACGAGCCTCCCACAAAGCCTATCATAATAACGATGACCACAACAGCCATCACTTTCTTGTTATTTTTTCGAAACCACTTGACTAAATTCATATATTTGCTCCATAACCACT
>JAUWBX010000368.1 GCA_030609625.1 Phycisphaerae bacterium | reverse complement strand
GGGGAATTACCAATCATGAGCATCGAGAATCCAACTTTAGCTCACTTTAGGCACTTTAGCTCACTCTTCACTCTCTCGCCTCTCTACATTTGTAGAGAATCCTCTACAAATCAGCTACTTTTTATGCAAAACAAACCCAATTTCCGAAAAAGTCAAATGAACGTAAAATCATATAATACAACGGATTATCAAATTTTTATCCCGCTGGCGGGGCAAAAAAACAAACCCAATTCAAACCCAAACAAACCCAATTTAAAAAGAGCCAAAATGAATATAAACTCACTTATAGCAAAGGGTTACAGAAAAAAAGATGATTTCGTAGTCCGAATAAACAAACCCAATCTCCGTAAAGCCCAAAATGAACGTAAACTTATATGTTATAAAGGATTACAAAAAAAAATGATTTCACAGTCCAAAAAAACAAACCCAAAACAAACCCAATCAAACCCAATCTTGTCCGCCGTAGGCGGATTCCAAAGGCCCAAAATGAGCGCAAACTTCTCGGCAGAATTCATACCGGCAAGCGCACAGCTAATTGGAAGAATACACAATAGCAGCCGCATGACTGACCGCCCTGCCGAGCTTTATCAGTTCGATGCCTTTGCCTGTTCCCAAATTGCCGGAATACTGTTTATCCGTCGGATTGTTCCAGTGCTCGCAAACCCCCAGACTTGGCAGCCGGGCTGCGTTTCCTTTATGATCCGGGTCATAGAACGTTCCCGAAGGTGGGTCATCCGCCAGTGCCGCCTCGACGAGGTAATCGGTTGTGCCGGACCTGTGGGGTGCATCATCCCATTCGGTCCACAGAAAATCGAAGCCGACGGAATCTATCGCAACCGGGTCCTGGGAGGCAAAAAGACTCGAGCTCCAATCTCCATTGAAAGGAGAGCTGTTCCATTTTCTTGGCGCCCTCTCTTTGGCGTGCTTTCCAGCATAAAGCCCGTCAATCAAATACAGCAGAGTCTTACCGCCGAGCTGCTTATGTCCCATCATGTCCACGAGAGGCCTATAGTGCCCCATACCGGGTTTGACGAATGGGAGGTCTTTATGCATATCATAATACTCCTTTTGTCGTGCCGGCTTTCTAACCAGCGAGCCATAGTGGTTCTTTGCGCAGAGCGTTATGCCGGCCATGTCGTTATGGCTCTTAAGGTTCGCCATATTAATCAGGAAATCGGCCTCGACGTATGACACTGGTACATAGTCTGTTTTCTTTTCGGCTGCATCCGGCGTACTCCAGTAAAATGCAACTGAAGATAACTTGGCGCGTGTCCGACCGAATTTGCCTACGTAATCCAGATACCGGACATTCGGAAACTGCTCATGGCACATATTATAGTACTCATTTGGGAAGTAGCATAAAGTATCGCCAACCGTGATGTCGGCCTCGTTCACGCCGGCTTCATCTACGAGCTGCCGCAGCAGAGCAATTATCATCTGCGGGGACGTGTTCATATAATCAAGGCTTCTGAGGTTGTAGTCTTCGAGCTTCGTTATCGGCTGTCTGCTCCAAATCTTGATGCAGCCTACATAATTTACCTTGATGAATATCTTCTGGCCTGATTTATATCCGACACTTCCCTTGCCGTGTGTTTTATTGAAATGCCTGAAGAGCTTATCCCAGGCGACGGTACTGGCTGCCTCACCGCTAAGTGCCCTTATCGCCCGGCTCATCATACGGTCAACTACCGCCTGATTCGTGTGGCTGTTTTCCCACCAATGTCCGTTTCCCGGCCCGTCCCAGTCAGTGGCATCAGGATTATGTACCCAAACAACACGTCCGGGATGAATCCCTTTGGCAATTCCTATCGGAGCATTTGCGATTGGCTCATCGGCTAAAACCACCTTCTCCGTCGTAATGCCTTGAGCTAACCAGATAGACCCAACACTGACAGCAACAAGCATTACACCTAATACGTAACGCGACCCCGCCAACGGCGGGTTTTGATCGGAACCCAGTGTTGCTGGGGCAAAGCAGCGTTTTGCCTTGCGAATGGCCGCGATTGAGCCGACTGCCCCGGCAAGCCAAATCACAAAGCCCGAGGCCAACGGGAAAGCCGCCCGCTGACACGGATACGTTGCACGCGAAGGCTTTGGTATCACACGAATCAAAAACCATATCAGCGCTAATAATCCTCCAATAGGAAACACCCACATAAACCAATGGCGTTTGCTGTTGTGCTCAGGACACTTATCCGTAGTGGCACGCCCATCCTGGGCGTGATTGATAACGGGCAGGATGCCCGTTCTACACTGTGATTTTTTTCTTGGTAATTGCATTTTTTGACCCTCACAGAACAGAGGACAGATAATCTGACTTCTGATTTCTGACTTCTGTATTCTGACTTCTGACTTCTGTATTCTATTGAGCTACAAAACGGTCCTCATTAAGAATATTACCATCAACACCGTAATGTCGAAACGTCAGTGTGGGCCTGCCTTCTAAGCGGTCAACTATGACGGCGAGGAATCCCCCAATCACTTTTAAGTACCGATGCTCAGGAAATCTCTTATCATTGCTCCAGCCGCCGGCATGTTCATTGCTTGCCGGCCCACAAGAGTATTCCCGCACACCTGTTTTTGCATCCACCGATACATACTGCCAGTGACGGTCTCCACAAATGACGTACATGTTCTTCTGTTTCGAGATAAACCCCCTTAGCTCATTGCCTTCGTGCGCAAAATTTACATTTGAATGGTTATCATGTTTATTCGTTCGGTCGGGCCCTACAAGAGGCGTTGGGCTGATTAAAATATGAAATGCGGCATTTGATTCCTGAACAGTCCGCTTAAACCATGCTTTTTGCTCTTTGCCCCATATTGTCTTATCAGGGCCATCAGGCATTGTATTGGGACTGCGAAAATCACGCCCTTCGACCAGCCATATCTGAAGATACTTACCCCATCGAAAGGTGCGCCAGGTTCTCTCGCCCATTGGCACCTGCTCTAAGAATACCGCTTTGCCTTGCTCGAATGTGAAGTCTCCCATGAATTTAGTTTCCCTGCCGGGCCAACAATCGTTCATCCAGGTGTCATGGTCGTCCTTGATGAAATAGCTGGTAACCTGACGATGAAATTCAACATTTGTTGGGAGACTGTACATGCGGGCCCAGTGCCAGCGAGCCAGCGATAAAGTCTTGGCCAGCTTGTCGTAGTAAACGATATCGCCCGTATGGACAAAGAAGCTCGGCTCAAGCTTCAACATAGCCGGATAAATCCTGTAGCCACCGCCGGGAGCATCCTGGTCAGGGTAGGCTTGACCCGTGGAGACTGTGAAGACGACCCGTTCAGGTTGTTCGGGACGTGGTGCCGTTCTAAAGCCACCATTTACCACCTGTCCTTTCTTTGCTCCTCCAGTTTCTGTCGCCTCTACACGCACCTGGTACCTGGCATTAGGCTTCAGGCCGGTCAGTTTGAACTGATGAGTGTAATCACGTTTTATATCTACTGCATACCAATCGGTGGTATTCCATTTGGTGGCTCCATCTATCCTGTACAGAAGCCTGACTTTCCCGGGTGCGCCCGGTACGGCCCCTTCAATTGTTTCGATTGTTGAACCTCCGGGAAAGTTGACGGCAGGTGTTTGATTAGGCCTTCCCTGGGGTTTCTTGATTGGTTTGCCGGTTTTGGAATTATGATAAAGAATCTTGGGCATAGGTGCACCCAGGCCCACCCGTTCCGGATGCCATGTCAGACGCGTCCAAACAATT
>JAUWBX010000469.1 GCA_030609625.1 Phycisphaerae bacterium | reverse complement strand
CATCATTAAGGCCGCGTCCACCTTGTTCGATATCATCGTTTGGCGTAGTGACGCTGCCGCCCGGTTCTATCTGAAAATTGCCATAGGCAAGGCCGTGTTCCAACCGACCTGCTAACGGTGAACGTAGTATCGGCATCTGCTGCTGGCTGGAAACGACATTCTCCGGTACGTGGTAATACAGATAATCGGTATAAGGTCGGTTCTGTTCTCTCTCTATAAACTCGTCAAGCTTGTGTTTGACATCCTGCCTGACTTGTTCTGCCACTGCGGCAAACTCACCCAGCCTTGCGCCTTCCATACCCTGTGCCCGTATCCGGATGGAGTGGTACCCCAACCAGACCAGCCCACATAGGGCCGCAAAAATTATTAACGATAAAATAGTTAGTCGCTTGTACATTTCTCGATTCTCGATTCTCGATACCCGATACCCGGCTTTCTGCTTCTACGAGTATCCAGCATCAAGCATCGAGCTACAAATCGTTTTCATATTTATAGCCGGCACCGCGGACGGTTTTGATAATCTGCGGGTCGGCTGAATCTCGCTCGATTTTACTTCTCAACTTTGCAATGTGCATATCTGTAGTTCTCGTGCCTAATTCACTCATAGTCTCATTCCAAACCTCTTTATAGAGTTCTTCCCTGCTGATGACCCGGTTCGGATTGGCGGCAAAATACCGTATAATCTGTGCCTCCCGCCTGGTAATTCCCATTTGTTTCTCTTTGCGTTTTATTTTCAAGGCAGCGATATCAACGTCCAAATCTCCAAACTTAAAATTCTGTCCGACCGCCCGGACAGGGTCGGTGCGCCGCAGCACGGCATTTATCCGGGCCAACAGCTCTTCAAGCGAAAACGGTTTGGTGATATAGTCATCGGCTCCGAGATTCAGACCGGTTACTTTTTCTTTCTCCTGTCCCTTGGCCGTCAGCATAATAACGGGAGTTTGCAGGCCGTCACGACGCCATTTGGTACACAGTTGTTCACCGCTGATTTTCGGCAGCATCAGGTCGAGCAATATCAAATCAAAATCCCTCTTGGCCACAATTCGTTCAGCCTCGAGACCATCCACGGTTTCTGTAACCTTAAAATTGTGGAACTCCAGAAAATCCGTCAGCGCCGTGCGGATCTTCTGCTCATCTTCGACTACCAGTATGGATGCTTTTGGTTCCATAGTTACACCTGTTCCTATATATATTATAGGCGAAATCGGTGCCGAAGGTTTGTAAATATTTTGTAAAAAAGCTCGCCTGTTATTTTACACCCATTTTACTCAACCGGCAGCCGTTAATACCGTATTATAAATATAGTTCGAGAAACAATTTTACAAAATTTTTTAAAGGAACTGAAAATGAAAAAGTTAATGCAAACAATTCTGTTCGGCCTTTTGGTACTGCAGGCAAATCTGGTTTTCGCCGACATTTCGCCTGCCGGTCAGTTAAGGCTCAATGCAGCAATGGGGCAGCCTGTCATGTTAGCTCACAAAAAGCAGGTCGCTTATCTTCGCATAGGGCTGACAGGTTTTACATTGCCAACCCGGCAGGCTCGTGCGCCGGTCAACATCGCAATTGTAATCGACAAATCCGGCTCGATGAACGGCGACAAAATTGCCAAAGCAGAGGATGCAGCAATCATGGCTATCGACCGTCTCAATTGCAACGACATTATTTCTGTCGTTACTTATGATTCAAGGGTAAATGTTTTGGTGCCGGCTACGAAAGTTGCGGACAAGGAAATGATATTCCGCAGGATAAGAGACATCAGCGCCGGCGGAAGCACGGCTTTGTACGACGGCGTCAGCAAAGGGGCAAAAGAGCTGAGGAAGTTCGTTTCCGACAATCGAGTTAATCGGCTGGTTTTATTGTCGGACGGCCTGGCGAATGTCGGCCCGCAAACTCCGACAGAATTAGGTCGGCTCGGAGCTTCTTTGATTAAGGATGGTATCTCGGTAACGACTATCGGCCTGGGACTGGGTTATAACGAAGATTTGATGACTCAATTGGCTTATAAAAGTGATGGCAGTCATTACTTTGCTGAAAGTGCTAATGAACTTTCCGGTGTTTTTGACAGCGAATTTGGACGGGCGCTTTCCGTAGTAGCCCAGGAGATTCAAATAAAAATCAAATGTGCACGAGGTATAAGGCCCATCCGGCTCCTCGGAAGACAAGGCCGAATCGAGGGACAAAATGTCGAGGTTTTCATCAATCAGCTTTACAGCAAACACGAGAAGTTCATTATGCTGGAACTCGAAGTGCCCGGAACCGCCAGGGGGCACAAACGAAAAATAGCTGCGGTCAACGTCAGCTACTCGAATCTTAAAACCCATACGACCGACAGAATCAGCAGTCAGGTAGAGGTGAATTTTTCAAATTCAGAAGAACTAATCAAGAGACAAACCAATCATGATGTGATGGCCGATGTGATTGAGCTTATCGCCACCGGACGCAACGAGCTGGCATTGAAACTAAGGGACAAAGGAAAAATAAAGCAGGCTTGTGAGCTGTTGCTCGAGAATGGATGGTATCTCAAAGACAATGCGGTCCGGTACGATTCTCAAAAGCTCAGAAAATACGCTGAGCAACAGAGAGAGGACAGAGATAATATGGACGAAGCAAATTGGGCAAGGCAGCGAAAAATAATGCGTAAATATCAATTTTACAACAACAGTCAGCAAGGCACAAAATGATTTGTCAGAATAAAATTTCGTAATCACAAATT
>JAUWBX010000303.1 GCA_030609625.1 Phycisphaerae bacterium | reverse complement strand
GATGAAGTTAAAATTTGGAACTTTTTTAGGCCGCTACTGGCTGACAGAGATTTGCTGCGCCGAAAAAATCAGTCCGCCCAACTTTCAAAAAACAAACGGCGTTCGCTTGTTTAAGGACTAGCATCAGTTAGGTCTCCACTTGGGTATTCTGAAGAAGGGCAAACATGCCCGAGTATGCCAGATGCAACTAACAAAGAGAAGGCTATGTTGTGCACAGCTTACATTCCTATCGAACGATGTTATTCACGCCGAGATCTCTTTGCTCGGCTACGTTCTTTGCGGTATCGCTTCATGGCCCTGAACGGTAAGGATGCTGGGATACCATTTGAAGAACTTAATAAAATTAGACGCGGTCTGGCAAAGCCTTTTTACAGTATGCAAATACGATTAAAGGAATTGCATCGCAAGATTAAAACAACAGATCCCAAAGAGTATGATAAGATGCTTGATGACTTATGGGAAGATTGGAATAACAAAAAAGATAGTGAGGAGTTTAATGAGGATGGTGATGATCTCGTTCTCAAAGAATGCAGAATTGTTATTGACAAGTTTCAAGTATTATGCCGTAAAGCAATCGGCCTAAATGAGTAACATGGCCATTGCCAAACAAGGGGCTTCATTTCGACGCCGCTACGCGTCGCGACTGACCACCTGTGTTAGGGAATGAATATAATATCATATGAGTATAGACGAAGGCAGAGACAAGATAGACAAGTAATATAAAAAATCAAAAAGCAAATATCAAAATTACAGTGTAAAAATTAAAAATTGGATTCGGAGCTTTCGCAGGAATGACAGAGGAAAATAACAGAATCAATCCGGCACAACAATATCGTATTTGGGTTCATAGCCCCGATGCCAATACTGCCCCCACAAATCCTCCAACTCTACGGTGGCTATGTGAGTATCGACGTAACTGAGATTGATGGCACGACGGTGTCTGGCGATACAATACCTGTGCATACTTGCTACCGAGCCGTTATCGCCATTAAATGAGTTCGATGGAGGCGGATCGGTGCTCCGAGGCCAGGCGTCAACCCACATTCCATCGCCAAACAAAGGGACATCAGGTCGAGCATCAGAGAAGTTCTGGTAGTAACGGCCGTGTTCCGGATTGCTCGTATTAACTTGATAATATCCGGTTGGCTGGAGCCATGAGTTGATGGTGTAGCTGCCCTCAGCATAGCTTTCGCCAACGCCCCCCCACCAGAAGGCCCAGGACCGATTAGCGGTGCCCCGCTGCAAAGACTCGCCATCAGCCCGCTCTGTCACGGACGGGCAAATGATAACTTGCATGGTACCTTCGAAGGCGGCCTGTGGGTCTTTCTCGTATCGCTCGTCCCCGAGAAAGGGAGCAATCAAGTGGAACCAATAGGGGTTGCTGGGCCCACCTACCCCCATAACCTTGCCGTCATAGTTTTCTGTGTAACATACCATTGCCAGCGTCTGCTGTCTGAGTTGAGAGGAGCAAACAACCCTCTTTGTTTGCTCCCGTACTCTGCTTAAGGCGGGTAACAGAATGGCCAGAAGCAAAGCAATTATTGCAATGACAACCAATAACTCAATCAGGGTAAAAGCATATCGCCTATTCATAGCTCGCCAACTCCTTCCATCCAACCTGCCAGCTTTGGTTAGACTTCAACTAATCTATATATTTTCACATGACTGTCAAAAAATGTCAAGTACTTTTTGTGTAGAGGAACCAGAGAATTATCATATGAATATTGACTTGAAGGGCCAACCCAGCCATTATACTGCGCAACAAAGCGCGCAACAACTACGTTCGTTTAGGCTAGTTTCACGCTTCTGTTGTGCTTCTTAGTGATAGGTCTTGATAGAGGACCCATGCTTCGCCAAGGCTTCGCAGGGCAGGCAGGGGGGGAAAGATAAAGCATTCCTTGCGTTTGCACCCCCGCCCAAAGGACGGGGCTAAATACTACCACTGGCGGGGCCAGTGGTTGGAGGGTAAAATAAAGAATTTAGAATGGAGACGGATACGGGTTTTTATACGGAAACGATACAAACAGTATATGTGTGGATGAGTAGATGGGTGAATGAGTCTCCGACAGAAAGCCGCGTGTAATAACGAAATTCCATATTTTTGCATAGTTTCGAATAGCACTTAAATTTTTTTAATTTTTTTTGGATATGGCTTGACAGACGGAAAATTTGTGTTATATTTGTAATAGTTGAAATAGTACAAATACTGAGGTTTATTTATGCAGTTTCGTATAGACAATGCGTCAGGCAGGCCGGTTTACCAGCAGATAATGGACCAGATCAAGCGTGACATTGCCATGGGCAGGCTCATCAAGAATGAAAAGCTGCCCACGGTAAGACAATTGGCCGGACAGATTGCCATAAACCCAAACACAATAGCAAAGGCCTATCGACAATTGGAACAGCAGGGCATTATTGTTACCAAGGCCGGTGCCGGCGCTTTTGTCGCGAATCTTGACAGCAGTTTGAGCAGGTCGGTCAGAAAAAAACTCATTTCCGAGGAACTTGAGCGAATAGCAGTTGATGCATATCATATGCAAATTGACAGGCAAACGCTGTTGGAGTGGTTCGATAACGCAGTTGTAAAATTCAATTTGCCTTCCAAGAAAGGGTAGCCGGATGGATGAGAATGTTATCAAAGTTGAAAATCTTGTCAAATATTTTGACGGCCGGTGCGTTTTGGATGGCATCAATCTAAATGTCCCGCGAGGCTGCATCTACGGGCTGTTGGGGCGAAACGGCTCCGGCAAGACAACGATTATTCGGATTCTCCTGGGCCTCGAGCCGCCAACGCGCGGACAGACTTTCCTGTTGGATGCCGAATCAAGCGAGCTTTCCGCAAAACTCCACAGCCGAATCGGTTACGTAGCTGAAGGCCACAACCTTATCCAGAACTACAGAGTCGGACGACTTATAAAGCTCTGCAAAGACCTTTCCTTGCAGTGGAACGATGAGTTTTTTAAGCATCTGATAGAAACATTCCGCTTACCGGCCGACCGCAGGGTAAAAGAGCTTTCAATCGGTATGCGAGCACAACTGAACCTCGCCTTGGCTATGGCGATAGACCCGGAACTGCTTATCTTCGACGACCCGACGCTGGGACTTGATACCGTCGCCCGCCGTCAGTTCCTCGAGCTTGCCATCGACCTCATTCAGCAGCAGGGCCGAACCATTTTATTCTGCTCCCATATCCTCAGCGATGTCGAGCGGATCGCCGATAAGATAGGAATACTCGCCGCCGGTAAGCTCGTCGTGGATTGTCCGCTTGAGCAGCTCAAAGAGCGGGTGAAAAAATTGCGCGTAATTTTCCCCGAATCCGCGCCGCAAAATCTCTATCTGACGGAGATTATAAATCAACAAATCGACGGCCGGGAGATGGTAATTACCGTTGCCAACTGGAATAAGCAGAAACAAACTGTTCTCGAAACTTTCAAACCCTCAAGCTGCACGGAAATCCCGATGAGCCTCGAGGACATATTCATAGAATGTACAAACCCTAATCCGGTGTCGATTACCGGCTGATAACAGGAGACAGGAAATGTTTGCACTTATAAAAAGAGAAATTCAGGACCATATCGTATATTTCATCGGAGCGGCTGCTTTCGCCGCAATCTTTATCCTCATATCAATTCCTGTAGTAGGCCGGTACGAATCTATTAAAAGACAAGGCTACGACTATAGGACCCCCGAGTTTACAGTAGGCATTGGAGTGCCGGTTGTTGCTATTGTCATAATTGGTATCTGTGCTATGGGCGCTACCCAGATGTATTTAGACAGAACCAGAAAAATCTCAGCATTGTTATCGACTTTAGCGGTAAGCAGAAGCCGGATATTGCTGGCAAGGATTATCACGGGGATTTTGGCAATTCTGACTTTGCTTGTACCTTTAACTATCGCGGCCGTAACTTTATTGCGTCTTTACGTTTCCCCTGTCCTGATGTATCCCGGTATGGTTTTTGAAATATTCATTGCAGTATTTCTAATGGCATTTGCCTGCTATTGCATCGGTTTACAAACCGGCTGGAACTCAGGCAAGATTATTCCCACCTTAGGTGGGATAGCCTTGACCTGCATCTTCGTTCCGCTGCTTTTTATTAAAGGATTTGGCCTGCATATCGTAGTAATACTTGTACTGTTTATTATCGCCTCTCTGCTGCGCACCTGGCATACGTTTATGACAACATCACTTTAGGAATATAATTATGAAGTCTCTAATAAAAGGCCTGACCTTAAACTATCCTGTTAAAGTTTTCGCCACCGGCTTTATTG